>CAUPYH010000014.1:0-30611 GCA_963515595.1 uncultured Eikenella sp.
TGAGCGCGTCGCGCACGTCGTCGAGTTTGAACGGTTTGATGATGGCTTCGATTTTCTTCATGGGTTCCTCGGGTGGGGTGGTATATAACGGGTGGCAACTGTATTTTTAACCCATCGGGCAAAAATACCAAAACTCAAAATAAACCTGCCTTGCATTTGGTTGTCTTGATAGGCTGCCCAACCGCTCCCTAAGCTACTTGACTGTTGTTTATTTTGGTTGGTTGCGGGTGGCGGCCGGGCGGTTTGGTGCTATGATAAGGGAGCTTTGATATGCAAGCCTTTGTATTACCGGCCAATCAAACCAATCTGCAACATCACAGACCAACCAAGCGCTCCACGCTCGGCGCGTAGTAGTAGGCACTGCGCTTGGCAGTGGACATATGTTTCAGCAGCAGGTCGATTTTGTCGTCTTTTTCGCCGAACATGAATTTCAGCTGCTCGTCGATATTGTGCAGGCTGGCGCTGTAGGCGATGAATTGCAGGCCGTGCTCGCCACTCACTTGGCCGAAAGGCAGGCTGCGGCGCACAATTTTCAGGCCGACGCCGTTTTCTTTGATGTTGGTGCGACCCAGGTGCGAATCGGGCAGGCGCTCTTCGCGGGCGAATTCGATGTTGTCGGTCTTGCTGCGGCCGACGGCCTGCTCCTGTTCCTTCACGCTGATGCCGTCCCATTTTTTCAGGTCGTGCAGGTATTGTTGCAGCACCACATAGCTGCCGCCCGCGCTTTTCCCTTCGGCAATGATGCCGACGGAAGCGATTTCTTCATCGCCGTGCGGGTTTTCCGTGCCGTCCACGAAGCCGTCCAGCCCGCGCTCTTCCGGCATGCGGAAGCCGTGGGTTTCGTTTTTTACTTCAAGCGATTCGCCGAAAGCGGCCAGCACTTTTTCTGCCAGCAGGTAGTTCAGGCCGGCGTGGGTGGATTGGATGTGGATCATCAAATCGCATTGGGTGGCGGGGCACAGGCCGTTGCCCAGCGGCACGAAAGGGCGGATTTCCTCGCCTTCGCCGCCGTGGTTCAGGCCGCGCCAGAAGTCTGCACCGAAGGCGATGGTCATGCCCAAATCGTGGCCGGGGAAACGGGTTTGGCAATCGGCCAGTGCAGCGAGGGCTTCGCGGCAGGCGGTTTTGACTTTGGCGGCGTCGCGCACGTCGGCCTCGATATAAATGGCGGCGGTGATGGTTTCCGGGATGATGGCGGTTTGCGGGGTACTCATGCTGGTAATCCTTTCTTGTCTTGGTATTGCTTGGGCGATGCACACATTATAACGGCAGGCTACCTGAAAATTCGGCGGCGCTGTTTTTCAGGTAGCCTTTGCCGTGTCAGCGGGGATGCGGATAGGGCTAAACCAAACCCTGCCGCAGTTGCGCCAAGGTGGCGGGGCGGGTTTCTAAGTTTTCCGGCGACACGGCGCGTACGTCGGCGCGGACGGTGAATTGTGCCAATGCGTTTTGGTTGGCGGGGCTGAGGTGGGGCTGCAAATCGGGCAGGCGGTATTGCATGAACACCAATGCCATGCCCAGCGCGAGGTGGGCAATGTCGCCGCTCTCAGCATCCAGCTGCGGGGCGGCGGCCAGGCCTCGGATGCAGGCGGCGCGGGCGCGTTCGGTGAGCGGGTGGTCAGGGGTGTTTTCGGCTTTGAATTTTTGCAGGCCGAAGAGTTTCACCAGCTGGTCGAGCAGGGAGAAGGCAAAGGCGGCGGTGGCGGTTTGCTCGGCGGTATGCAGGGGGTGGCCGAGCAGGAAGTCCAAAATAAACGGGCTGTTGCCGATGACGGTGCCGCTATCGGTTTGCAGCACGGGCACTTGGGAAAAGGGGTTGATGGCTTGGAGCTCGGCGGGGGTTTCCCACGGATTGGGGTAGGCAATGGTGAAATCGAGCTCATGCCGCGGGAGGGCGGCGAGCAGGACAAGGCGGCCATAGGGGGAGGTGGGACTGGTGTAGAGTTTCATGGGTTTCCTTCGTTTTGATTGCGGTTTGTTTTAACTTCGGTGCGGCTAGGTTTTAGCTTCGCAGAAACTCAGCTTCCTTCGGAAACTTCGTTTTAACTTCGCAGAAACTCAGCTTCCTTCGGAAACTTCGTTTTCAGGTAGCCCGTTGCACGCTTTGAGGCTACCTGAAAATGCCGCCGCACCGAGAATGGATTGTACTGCTAAACCGGTTTTCAAGCAGCGGCGATGGCGGCTTGCTGGTGTTGCAGCAACTCGGCGATGCCTTTTTGGCCAAGCGCGAGCAGTTGGGTGAGTGCGGCAGGGCTGAAGGCGGCGCCTTCGGCGGTGCCTTGAATTTCGATGATGTTGCCGGAGGCGGTCATTACGAGGTTGATGTCGCTGTCGCAGCCGGAGTCTTCGGGGTAGTCCAAATCGAGCAGGGGCACGCCGCCGACGATACCGAGCGACACGGCGGCTACGGCTTCGCGGATCGGGCTATGCGCGAGTTTGCCTGCGGCCAAGAGCTTGCCGATGGCCAAATGCAAGGCGACGTATGCGCCGGTGATGCTGGCGGTGCGGGTACCGCCGTCGGCTTGGATTACGTCGCAATCGATCAGGATTTGGCGTTCGCCCAGCCGGCTCAAATCTACGGCGGCACGCAGGGAGCGGCCGATCAGGCGTTGGATTTCCTGGGTGCGGCCGGATTGCTTGCCTTGGGCGGCTTCACGGCGCATACGGCTGGCGGTGGAGGCGGGGAGCATGCCATATTCGGCGGTTACCCAGCCTTGATTTTTGCCGCGCAGAAAGGGCGGAACGGATTCGTCGATGCTGGCGGTGCAAATCACTTTGGTGTTGCCGCAGGCAATCAGGACAGAGCCGTCGGCATGGGGCAGGAAGTGGGGCGTGATGCTGATGGGGCGCAGTTGGTCGGCAGCACGGCCGGTGCGGATGGGGGCTGGGGACATGGTGTTCTCGCTATGTAGATGGGGATTAGGCCTTAGCTTGGCAGAAACTTCGCTACGCTCCAACTTTGTTGCAGCTTGCGTTTTCAGGTAGCCTCAACTCAGCCGAGGGCGATTATACCGCCGGATAGCTTGTATTGCTTGGGAATACGGGCGTAGGCGGCTGGAATAGCTTTGATTCCGGCTATATAATCTAGCCATTCCGGCCCAAAAGGCTACCTGAAACCCCAGCCGGCCTGCAAACCATGTCTGATTTAATCGTTTTCAACAAGCCCTATGGGGTTATCTGCCAATTCAGCCCGCACGAGAAACACCGCTCGCTGAAAGAGTTTATCGGGCTGCCCGATGTTTATCCCGCCGGGCGGCTGGACACCGACAGCGAAGGCCTGCTGCTGCTCACGGCCGACGGCCGCCTGCAAGCCAAAATTGCCGACCCGCGCCACAAAACGGTGAAAACCTATTGGGCACAGCTCGAAGGCAGCCCGGACGAAGCAAAACTGGATTTATTGCGGCACGGCGTAGATTTGGGCGATTTCGTTACCCGCCCGGCGCAGATCAGGCTACCTGAAAAATCGGAAACCGACCGCCTGTGGCCGCGCGTGCCGCCGATTCGGGTGCGCAAGAGCGTGCCGGATTTTTGGTTGGAAATCCGCATCAGCGAAGGCAAAAACCGCCAAGTACGCCGCATGACGGCCAAGGCGGGCTATCCCTGCCTGCGGCTGGTGCGCGTGGGCATCGGTCGGTTGGATTTGTGGCAGCTGGATCTGGCACCGGGTCAATGGCGGCCTGCACCGTGTTTGCCCTAGCTCAATATTCGGCGTAATGGCCGCACTCTCGGTATGCCGTTTGCTTGGCATTTGTCTAATTGAATAACATGAGGTTTGATATGGCAGATTTATCCCAGCAGTTGGCGCAGTGGCAGCATACTGCCCGTTTCCGTTTCCCCCTTTTAATCAAACCACGCGCCGAAGACAGCCATAAAGGCACGTTCGGCACGGTGGCTGTGGTGGGCAGCGCGGCCGGCATGTCCGGCGCCGGGGTGCTGGCGGCCAGCGCGGCCTTGAAAGGCGGGGCGGGCAAAGTATGGCTCGGTTTTGCGCAAAACAGCCTGCCGATACCGTATCTGCCTAATTATCCGGAAATCATGATCACCACCGCCGCACAACTGGTGCAGCGGCGCGACATCAGCGTTTACGCTATTGGCTGCGGCTTGGGCATGAGCGATGCCTCGCGTCAGCTGTTGGAGCAGACCACGGCAGCGGCCATCCATACTGATGCACCGCTGCTGCTGGATGCCGATGCGCTGAACCTGCTGGCGGTAGAAACAATGTTTTTGCCCAATAATGTGGTGCTCACGCCTCATCCGCTGGAAGCGGCACGCCTGCTGGGTATTACAGTGGAAGAGGTGCAGGGTAACCGCTATTTGGCGGCCTCCAATATTGCCGAGCGCTACGGCAGCTATGTGGTGCTCAAAGGTGCGAAAACCTTGGTGTGCACACCAGACGGGCGGATTGTGTATGAAAACGACAGCGGCAACCCCGGCTTGGCCACTGCCGGCAGCGGCGACGTATTGAGCGGCCTGATGGCTGCCCTGCTGGCGCAACATCTGCCCATGCAAGATGCGGCCTGCGCGGCAGTATGGATGCACGGCACGGCGGCAGAGCTGCTGGCCGCCCGCGGCATCGGCCCCATCGGCCTGACTGCGGGCGAAATTGCCGATGCGGTGCGTGAGCTGCGCAATCTGGCAGCGGGTTAGGCTGGATGGGCGGCTTGCTCCAAGCATAATTGCAACAATAGAAAGGCTACCTGAAAGTTTCAGGTAGCCTTTTCAAGCGGCAAAATCAATCAGTTTTCATCGCGATCCAATTTCTGCGAGCCATGCTGTATCGGGTATTTTCGTTGCAGCACTTGCAGATATTGGCGGTAGAACGCTTCGGTATTGCGTCCGGCAACTTGTTGGCGCAGCTCCGGCAACTGCTGTTTGCTGTTTTCCGGCAGGCTGATGGCGCGTACTTCCACCAAGGCGGCATTACCGTTGGGCAGGGTAATCACTGCGTAGCCGGGTTTGCCGTTTTGCGGATGGGCTTTCACGATGGCGGCAAAGTTTTGCAGGCCAACGGCTTGTTGCAGCTGGGTGGCACTGGCTTTTTCCGGATTGCTCCATTGCAGGTTATCCACTGCCTTACCGGCTTGCAGATTGCTCAAGGCTTGAGCAGCGGCAGCTTGTGCCAGCTTGGCACTCTCCACGGCCACATAATCTTTGCGCACCGCTTCCTTGGCTTCTTCAAAGCTTTGATTGCGGGCTTTGCTCACATCGGTGGCACGCAACACGCGCAATACGCCGTTGCCCATATCCAATACTTCAGAATTATGGCGGCGATCGATCACCTCGGCGCTAAACATGGCTTCCTGCACGGCCTGCGGCAGTTTGGCGGCGGCCGCTTCGGGTTGGCTGAGCCATTCTTCATGTTTTTGCAACGGCAGCTTCATTTCCTGCGCTACTTTTTGCAGGCTGTCCGGGTGGTCGAAGGCCAGTTGTGCCAACTGTTCGCGTGCATTGCCTAAGGCTTGGGCGGCTTTACGCTGGCGCACGCTCTCTTCCAACTGAGCTTTCACGCTCTCAAACGGCGGTTTGGCTTCGCTGGCGGCGGTGGGCAGATTGCGGTAGGCCTCTTGCAATTCTTGTGCGCTAACGGTTTGCTGTTTGGCCAGCTCTTCTACGTTCAAATCAACAAACTCAAGCTTCACTGCCAAAGGCAAGGCATATTTGGCTTTGTTGGATTCAAAATAGCTGCGCAAGGCGGCATCAGTGGGCTGTACTTTGCTGGCAAAATCGGCCGCATTGAAGGGCGCAGTACGCAACTCACGCTCGCTGCCGGTAAGGGCAAGGATTTGGTTAGCTTGGCTGTCGCTAACGATATTGCCGTTGCTCAACAGGCTGATAAGGGTTTGGCGGCGATACTGGCTGCGCATTTCCTCAATCAGCCGCTCTTCGGTAATCCCTCTTTGGCGCAGATAGGCTTGAAACTGCTCGGGGCTGAATTGGCCGTTGACTTGGAATGAAGGATCGCGCGTAATCACGCCCTTGATTTGTTCAATAGAAAGCTCGCCAACGCCCAGCTCTGCCGCACCCTGATCGAAATATGCTTGCTGCACCAGCGATTGGTAAACGTCGTCTTTGCTGATGGGTTGGTCGCTATGCCGCGGCGCTTCCCTCAGCAGTTCCTGCACTTGCTCGGCAGTGATGTGCGTATTGCCGATTTTGCTGATATAGCTGCTGTGCATACCCGAAGTGAGGGTTTGGGCACCGAATCCCACAAAGGTAACAGTAATCAGCCCTAGGAGCACTTGAGACAGGCGGCGGTGTTTTTCGACGATGGCAAACATAAAAATAAAAAGAAAATGTGGTGAAAATTAAATGCGGTATTGTAACGGTTCTGCGGGTGGCGGGCTATAGCGAATTGACTTAACTTTCGCTATTCTGAAATGTTGGGCGCCTAGGCAAAAGCAAACTCCCCAATCTTGCGGATTGGGGAGTTTTAATCTGGCGGAGTAGGAGGGATTCGAACCCTCGATACAGGTTTTAGCCCATATGCACCCTTAGCAGGGGTGTGCCTTCAACCTCTCAGCCACTACTCCGTGTTCAGAACGGCGGATAATATAGGAAGCGTGTCTAAAAGGCAAGATATTTTGTGCTAAGAGCGGGCATTTTGGCTTGATGGGCTTGAAGCGTAAAGATTTTTAGTTGGCAGGGTGGCAGGCAGTTTGCAACGGATGAACGGCATAAATGCGCACCAGCCTACCACTTTATTACTATTTGCTATAATATGCAAAGAAATGTTTTGATAATTTAACAAGCTATTGCGCTTGGGAATGGTGTGTGCCCACAGGCAAATTCTCCAGCCGCAACGGATAGATCAATATGAAACGATTGGGTTTGAAGCTCAGCAGCAGTATCGGCAGGGCGCTGTCGCACAAAATCAAGCAAACGCAGCGCCTGTCGCGCAAAACGGCGGCGGTGATTTTGCTGTTGATGGGGGCTGCTTTGGTGTCGTTGGTGTCGCTAGGATTTGCCAAATTGGCGGATTATGCGCTGCATCTGAACGCTAAGTGGTCGCAGCAATATCCGATGGCAGCGTTTGCAGTGTTGCCAATATCGCTGATGCTGATTGTGTGGTTCACGCGCCGGTATGCGCCTTATACGGCGGGCAGCGGGATTCCGCAGGTGTTGGCCACGCTTTCGATGCCGAAAGTGAAAGGCAGCAACCGTTTGGTGGCTTTGTGGCGCACTGCTTTAAAAATTCCGCTCACGTTTTTGGGCATGTTGGCCGGTGCTTCCATTGGGCGTGAAGGGCCTTCGGTGCAGGTGGGCGCGGCAGTGATGCTGTCCTGGGGTTCTTGGTGTAAACGCTACAATTTGGCATTTAAGCGCTTGCAAGACAAGGAATTGCTGGCGGCCGGTGCGGCTGGTGGTTTGGCGGCGGCATTCAATGCGCCGCTGGCCGGGGTGATTTTTGCGATTGAGGAGTTGGGGCGTTCGGTGTCGCTGCATTGGGAGCGGCAAATTTTTATCGGTGTGCTGGCTTCCGGTTTCTTTTTGGTAGCGATTGAGGGCAACAGCACTTATTTCCAAGGCTTTAATGCCGGGCAGCCGGCGGAGCATATGTTGCGTTGGGCGTTGCTGTGTGCCGCAGTGTGTGGTGTAGCGGGCGGGCTGTTTGCGCGTTTTTTAAGCAAGGGCGCAACCTGGTTGGCGTTGCCGCAATGGCGTAATTGGATGCGCCGGCATCCGATTTGGTTGGCGGGTGTGTTCGGCTTGATGTTGGCTGCCTTGGGCGTGCTGTTTGATGGGCAAACCTATGGCACGGGCTATGATGTGGCAGCAGCTGCGTTGCACGGGCAGACGGATTTGACTTATGGCCTGGCGGGCGCGAAGTGGGCAGCCACGGTGCTTTCTTATTGGGCGGGCATTCCGGGCGGGATTTTCACGCCTTCGCTGGCCATCGGTGCGCTCTTGGGCGTACACATTGCCCAAGTTGCCGGCGTGGAGGCTCCGGCGGCGATTTTGGCCTTGCTGTGCATGGCTGCATTTTTAGCGGCAGCCACGCAAGCGCCGCTCACGGCCAGCGTGGTGGTGATGGAAATGACGGGCAGCCAGTCGCTATTGTTTTGGATGTTGGTATCGTCGATTGCCGCTTCGGTGATTGCCCGCCAGTTTTGCCCACAGCCGTTCTACCATTTTGCGGCAGGACGTTTCCGCCAGCGCGTGCGTGAGGAGTTGCTGCGGGAAGGGGAAGCTCGGCAGGCAGAAGTAGCGGCAAAGTAAAGTAATGCTAGAGGCTACCTGAAAAATGTTTTGCTTGGTTTTTCAGGTAGCCTTTTATTTGGTTGTATCAAATAGGTTCGGTAGAAATACCAAGCCATAGGGTTGATGCTGTTTGGAATGTTTTAACGGGCTGCCGGGCTATTCAAGCTGATACGCTTTCTGTGTAGGCAATGAGCTGCCTACGCTGCTGATATATCTAAAGAGGCTACCTGAAAAATCTGCTGCTCTAGATTTTCAGGTAGCCTTTTGCTGAATGTGTGCCACCACCCCTATGTTTTTAAACGAAACAACACACAAAAACCGCCCAACAGATATCGGGCGGTTTGCATTCGCGGTAAGGCGGTTTATTTGGTTTTCATCACGCGGCGGATGAAGATCAGCATACCGCCGATGAAGAAGGCCAGGCCTAGGAATTCGCTGATGGTGCCCCAGTTGTTCAGGTTCAAGGCTAAGGGGGAATCCGAGCCGCCGCTGGTAACAGACAGAGCGATAATCAGCGCCATAATCACGCCAATCAGGCTCTCGCCCACAATCAGGCCGGCGGCAAACAGGGTGCCCACGCGCTCGGCATCTTTCTGTTTGGCCTCATCCTTGCCGATGCGGCGTTTCAGGAAGGCGGCCATGATGGCACCGATGGCAATCGGCATATTGATAGCCGGCGGCAGGTAGATGCCCATACCCACGGCCAGGGTGGGCAGCATCAGTTTGGAACCGCTGCGTTTCAATACTTCGTTGATGATGATGAGCACCACACCAATGCCGATACCGGTAAGGATGTAGTTCCATTGCAGCGAGTGCGAGAAGATGGCTTTGGCGATGGTAGTCATCAGCGTGGCCTGCGGCGCAGCCAGAGCCTGGCTCGGGTCCATATCCGGGCGCGGCATGGCGCCGGTGAAACCGTAGGCGGCGTAGAGCAGCTCGAGCACGGAAGATACAACCAACGCACCTACCACGCAGCCGATAATCAGCGCCACTTCCTGACGCCATGGGGTGGCTTTAATCAGGTAGCCGGTTTTCAGGTCTTGCAGGTTGTCGTTGGAGATGGAGGCTACGGCCACTACGGCAGAGCCGCAGAACAAGGTAAGAGCCACCAAGAAGTTGCGTGTGCCTTCATCGGCAAACAGGTTGTTGGCACTGCCAATAGCCAGTAGCACCAGCGAAATAGCCACTACGGAGATGATACCGATGCCAGAAATCGGGCTGGAAGAAGAGCCCACCAAGCCGGCCATATAGCCGCAGGCAGCTGCTACCAGGAAACCGATAACGAAAGCCAGCAAGGTGCAGACTACTACCAGCAGCCAAGCCGTGCCGGTAGGCAGGTTGGCATCGGCCACGAAGTGGTAGAAGGAGAAGCCCAAGAGCAGCATCATGCCTAGTGCATAGGCAATCATAGCTTTGGGCGACAAGTCTTGCTCAACGCGTTCCAGCGCAGCACCTTCACCGCCTTTGATGGCACGGAACGACATTTTCATGCCTTCCAGGGTGGGTTTGAGCAGGGTAATCAGCGTCCAGATTGCAGCAATACCGATGGTGCCAGCGCCGATAAAGCGCACTTTTTCTTTCCACAACCGCATGGCGAAAGCAACCATTTCCATATCGGCTGGCTGCGGATTGGTGGCAGAGAAATAGGGGATAGCGATGCCCCAGGCGATCGCAATGCCCACCAACATGGCAATACCGCTGGCCAGACCGACCAAATAGCCGGCGCCGAGTAGGGCCAATGAGAAGCCCATCGGGATTTGGAAAATAGACGCACCGGCTTTAAACCACAGGCTGGCACTATCGGCCACTACGCGCAATCCGTTGCTGGCAAAACTGAAAATACCGGAAATCACGCCACCGGTAACGATTTCGCCGATACCGCTGTCAGCTTTTTGCGCGGCATCTGCGTTTTCTTCACCGTTTTCTTCACCTACTACGCCGTCACCGCTGCCGACTTTCAAAATCTCGGCTGCTGCTACGCCTTCGGGATAGGGCAAATCGCTTTTCACCACCATGGCATAGCGCAACGGGATGGTGAAAATCACCCCCAAGATACCGCCGGCCATACACAGCAGAGTGGTTTGCCAAAACGGGAAACCTGTCCAATAGCCGCTCATTAAGAGACCGGGCAGAATGAAGATCACGGAAGAGAGCGTACCCGCGGCAGAAGCCTGGGTTTGCACCATGTTGTTTTCGAGGATATTGCTGCCTTTGGCGAATTTCAAAATCGCCATAGAAATCACGGCAGCCGGGATGGAAGAGGCAAAAGTGAGGCCTACTTTCAGCCCTAAATAGATATTGGAAGCAGTAAACACTACGGTGATTAACGCGCCCAATACCATGCCGCGCAGGGTAAGCTCCCTATAATTGGCATAAGGATCATGGGTGGATAGAGACATTTTCTTTACCTTTGGTTGAAACGAGGTTGCATTCTTTTTCGATATGAGGTTTATGTCAAGAAAAATATTGCAAATGTAAAATTTTATTTACAAATTGGCTAAGTTTACTTGGTGATTTTCTATGAATGAAAATATCTATATACTTTAAGAGTGATAATTTACTTATAAAAAATTATATTGTTATATTAAGTATAAAAATCATTAATCAGGAAATATGTGTTGTGTAGGTAATGAATTTTTTACAAATCCTTACGTTCTGTGATTGTAAAAAATATAGGGAGTTGGGCAGAGATAGCAGCAGATGCAGGCAAATAGGGTACAGAAGTGAGAAGTGAAAGCTAGCTGAAACCATATTGGCTCAAGTAGAAGAGAGGCTACCTGAAAGCTTTCAGGTAGCCTCTCTAAACACAGCATCAGGCTGTTTTACAGCACTGATTTCACAGTATCAACCACATTGTCCACGGTAAAGCCGAATTCTTTGAACAGCAGTTCGGCAGGGGCGGATTCGCCGAAGCGGTTGATGCCGACGACTGCGCCGTTCAGTCCGACGTATTTGTACCAGCCGTCGGCGTGTCCGGCTTCTACGGCGATGCGCGGCAGGCCTTCGGGCAGGACGGCGGCTTTATAGGCGGCGTCTTGGCGGTCGAAGACGTTGGTGGACGGCATGGAAACGACGCGTACGGCGATGTTTTGCGCGGCGAGGGCTTTTTGCGCTTCCAAAGCCAGCTCGACTTCGGAGCCGGTGGCAATGATGACGGCTTGGGCGTTGCCTTGGGCTTCGCTGATGACGTAGCCGCCGCGTTTGATGTCGTTCAGTTGTTGTTCGTTGCGCGCTTGGAATTTCAGGTTTTGACGGCTGAAAATCAGGCAGGACGGGTGGTCTTCGGCTTTTACCGCTTCCGCCCATGCGACCAAGGATTCGGCAGTGTCGCACGGACGCCATACGTCCATATTCGGAATCAGGCGCAGGGTGGCGGTTTGCTCGATGGGTTGGTGGGTCGGGCCGTCTTCGCCGAGGCCGATGGAATCGTGGGTGAAGACGAAGACGGGGTTGATTTTCATCAGTGCCGCCATGCGCAGGGCATTGCGTTCGTATTCGCTGAACATCAGGAAAGTCGCGCCGAAGGGTTTCACGCCGCCGTGCAGGGCAAGGCCGTTCATGATGGCACCCATGCCGAACTCGCGCACGCCGTAGTGGATGTAGTTGCCGCCTTTGTCGCGGGTAACGGAGACGCTGCCCGGCCAGTCGGTGAGATTGGACGGGGTCAGGTCGGCAGAACCGCCCACCAGTTCGGGCAACTCTTTGGCGAGGATTTCGATGCTGTTTTGGCTGGCTTTGCGGGTGGCGATGGTTTCGGCTTTGGCGCACACTTCTTTCAATGCTGCTTGAACGTATGCATCGAAATTGTCCGGCAGTTTTTTATCCATGCGGCGCACGAATTCTGCGGCTTCGGCAGGATATTTGGCTTGGTATTGCGCGAACAGTTCGTTCCATTCGGCCTCAAGTTTCGCGCCTTGTTCTTTCGCGCTCCATGCGGCGTAAATTTCTTGCGGGATTTCAAAGGCGGGGTAAGCCCAGCCCAGATGTTTGCGCGTGGCTTCGATTTCGTCCGCGCCCAAAGGTGCGCCGTGGGTTTTGTGGCTGCCCTCTTTGTTGGCGCTGCCTTTGCCGATTAAGGTTTTGCAGCAGATGAGGGACGGTTTGCCGGTTTCGGCGCGTGCGGCTTCAATGGCCGTCTGAATGGCTGCGGTGTCGTGGCCGTTTACGTTGGGCACGACGTGCCAGCCGTAGCTTTCAAAGCGTTGCGGGATGTTTTCGGTAAACCAGCCGTCCACTTTGCCGTCGATGGAAATATTGTTGTCATCATATAAAACAATCAGTTTGCCCAAGCCCAAGGTGCCGGCGAGCGAACAGGCTTCGTGCGATACGCCTTCCATCAGGCAGCCGTCGCCCATGAAGACGTAGGTGTAGTGATCGACGATGTTCAAACCGTCTTTATTAAATTCGGCGGCCAGGATTTTTTCCGCCAATGCCATGCCCACCGCGTTGGCAATGCCTTGCCCCAACGGGCCGGTGGTGGTTTCCACGCCGTCGGTGTAGCCGTATTCGGGGTGGCCGGGGGTTTTGCTGTGCAGTTGGCGGAAGTTTTTCAGGTCTTCAATGCTCAGGTTGTAGCCGGTCAGGTGCAGCAGGCTGTACAACAGCATGGACGCGTGGCCGTTGGAGAGGATGAAGCGGTCGCGGTTGTAGAATTTGGGGTTGGCGGGGTTGTGGCGCAGGAATTTCGTCCACAAGACTTCCGCCATTTCCGCCATGCCCATCGGCGCGCCGGGGTGGCCGGAGTTGGCTTTTTGGATGGCGTCGGCGGAGAGAAAGCGGATGGCGTTGGCAAGTTGGGAGGGCATGGTGTTTCCTAATGGTTTGGTTAAAGAGTAATGAGGCTACCTGAAAAAGGCAGCGGTTTATTCGCCGCTTAACAGGGCGTAATTTTCGTAAACGGATTCGACGAGCGGGCTAAAGTCATCGGCGGAGAAATAGGAATGGCCGATGCCGATTAACCGGCTTAAAGGGTCGTCCGTATCGGCGGGTTCGGCATCTTCGCCGGTAACAAAATCCTGCCGTGCGCGCGCTATCATGCCTTGCACGTATTTCGCGCCCGCGCCGAGGCCGGTGAGTTTGCCGGCCACATAGGCATCAATGTCGTCGGCGTCCATCAGGCACACCAGCCGGCCGAAGCCGAAGCAGTAGCCGTAGAAGGTGAAGCCCGCCACTTGAAACAGCAGTTCGTCGTTGATATCCCAGCGCGGATCGTTCGTGATGGCGGAGAAAAGGCGGTTTGCTTTATCGTGGAAGGCTGGTTGCATGGTGTGTTTTTAGGAGTGTCGGTTTGTTTGTGAACGAATGCCGCAAAGCGGCGCAAATTATCGCACTTTTGGCCGTGTCGTTCAAAACATCAGGCGAACAGTTTTTCCAGGGCGGCTTCAATATCGCGACGCACCACGGTTTTGCCGCGGTTGCTGTTGATTACTGTGTAGCGTTCGGGCGCGGCGGCGGCGCGTTCGAGGTAGCTTTGGCGCACGCGGGTGAAGAAATCGGCTTCCTCCTGCTCGAAGCGGTCTTTGTTGCGGCTGCGCTCGATGCGCGCCAGAGAAACCTCCAACGGCACATCGAGCAGGATGGTGAGGCTGGGGCGCAGGTTGCCTTGTACCCATTGTTCGAGCTGGGCAATATCAGCCTCGGGCAGGCCGCGGCCGCCGCCCTGGTAGGCGAAGGTGGCATCGGTGAAACGGTCGGACACCACGGATATGCCGTCCTCCAGCGCGGGCAGGATAACGCTTTCGATGTGCTGGGCGCGGGCGGCAAACATGAGCAAGGTTTCGGCACGCAGCCCGGCTTGGGTTTTTGGGTTGAGCAGCAGGCGGCGCAAGGCTTCGCCCAAGGGTGTGCCGCCTGGCTCGCGGGTGAACAAGACGGGGCGCTCTTGTGCGGCAAACCATTCTCGGATCACGGCCAGCTGGGTGGTTTTGCCAGCGCCGTCGATACCGTCGAGGGTGATGAAATGGGCAGTCATTTTTAACTCCGTTGAGGCTTCGCTTTCAGGTAGCCTTTTCCCAGTTTGAGGCTACCTGAAAAGGTGTTGGTGGCTTAGTCGAGAAAATCATCTTTTTCCCAATAGTGCAGAACGGCGCGGATGAGAGCTGCTTCTGAGGCGTTAGGATGCTTGCTGGTGTAGTTTTCGATGATGTCGGAGAAGGTAGGTGCTTCGAGCCAAGAGTTGTAGTCGGAATTGTCTTCAATGAACAACTCGTCTTCTTCGGTATCGGGCAGGAGGAAAGTGCAGTTTTGTAGTCCGGCCGGGGTGTCGGTGTCGGAATTGCCGGTTATGTAAAGGAAGCCGCAGTCGGGCAGGCTGCCGACGGCGGCGATGAGTGTTTGGATGCCTTTGAAGGTTTGCATGATAAAGCTCCTATGGCGGCTGGCGGATGGGGCTACCTGAAAAATGTACAGATGAGATTTCAGGTAGCCTACAGTTTCAGTGCTGCTGCTGGCTTGGTTGTTCGCTCGCTTCGTTTACAGGGGGGGTGTCGCTTTCGATATTGAGGTGTTTGCGCAATACGAAGGCTTGGGCGGCGAGGAAGATGCCCATCAGGATGAGCTGGCCGTAGCTTTTGAAGTGGATAAACAGGTTTTTGGCCTGCTCGGAGGCATCGTAGTGGTAGAGGCCGAACCAGTAGTGCAGGGCGGCGAGCAGGAGGAAGAAGGCGGCCCAGGCGTAGGTGAGGCGTTGCCAGCCTTGCGGGCTGACGCGGAATACGTCTTTGGCTATGGGCTGCATCAGGGGCTTGCCGATGAGGGCGCTTATGGCCAGGGCTAAGGCGAAGCTGAGGTTGATGATGGGGGTTTTCCAGCGCAGGTAGAGGTCGTCGCGCAGGAGGATGGTGGCGCCGCAGAAGAGGATGGTGAGCACGAGCACCACCCATTGCTGTTTGGTGAGCCGCCATTTTTGCCGCACGAGGTGGATGCCGTACACAATCAGGGTGGCGGCCAATACGGCGGCAGCGCCGGCTAAGAGGCCGAATTTCTTGGAGGCGATGAAAAAGGCGAGGAGGGGGAGGAGGTCGAGCAGGGCGGTCATGTTACGGTCTTTTCAAAATATAGCGGCGGACGTTGGCGTTGTGTTCGTCTAATGTGCGGCTGAATTCGCTTTTGCCGGTGTTATCCATGCGGGAGACGAAATAGAGGTAGTCGGCGCCGCTGGGGTGGGCGGCAGCCTGGAGGGCGGCTTCGCCGGGCAGGGCGATGGGAGTGGGGGGCAGGCCGTCTCGGGTGTAGGTGTTGTAGGGGGTGTCGCGCTGGAGGTCGGCGCGGCGGATGCGGCCGTTGTAGGCGCTGCCCATGCCGTAAATCACGGTGGGGTCGGTTTGCAGGCGCATGCCTTGGTTGAGGCGGTTGACGAATACGGCGGCCACGTTGGCGCGGTCTTCTTCGTGCGCGGTTTCTTTTTCGATGATGCTGGCCATGGTGAGCAGCTCGTAGGGGTTTTTATACGGCAAATTGCCGGCACGGTCGCTCCAGGCGGATTGCAGCTGGCTTTGCATACGGCGGTAGGCAAGGCGGTAGATTTGTAAATCGCTGCTGTCGTAGTCGATTTCGTAGCTGTCGGGGAAGAAGCGGCCTTCGGGATGCTGCACGTCGGCATCGGAGGCGATGGCGGCGAGGAGTTGGCGATCGCTCCAGCCGGCGGTGTCGTGGCGGATGTCAGCGGTTTGGTTGATGAGACGGCGCATTTGGGCAAAACGCATGCCTTCGATGATGCGCACGGTGATGGTGTCGGGGCGGCCGTTTTTGAGGTGGCGCAGGATTTGCCAGGAGGAAGCGCGGGGCTGGAGGCGGTAGTTGCCGGGCAGGAGCTGTTTGTGGGTGCCGGTGAGGTAGGCGGCGGCCACGAACACCCAGCGGCTGTAGATGGCATCGTTGGCGGCGAGGGTACGGCTCACGCTGCCGATGCCGCTGCCGCGTTCCACGCGCAGGCGTTGGCTATGGGTGTCTTTGGGGGCGAAGAGCAGGCCGGCAAACAGGGCGGCGGCCAGCAGGATAAGGGCAAGCAGGGAATAGAGGATTTTTTTCAGCATGGGGTTCGGTATGGCCGATTAAAGGGCGGCAGTATAGCCCAGGGCGGGGCGGATGCGAAGCGGCGCGGTTGATTTGGAGGGCGGGCAAAGGCTACCTGAAACTGCTTTTTTGTTTTTCAGGTAGCCTTTTTGCGGTTTGCAAGCCGAGGCTTATTCTTCTTTGCCAAACCAGCGTTGCCAGCCTTCGCGGATCGGCGGGGCGATTTTCAGCAGATACACCAACACCACAATATTGCCAGCTGCCACGATGAGGTAAAGCAGGTTGATGCTGTCGAACAGCCACAGCAGGATGGCGGAGAGCAGGGCGGCGGCCACCATGAAGAGGCCGTTGATGATGTTGTTGGCGGCGATGGCGTGGGCGCGGAACTCTTCGCTGCTGGCGGTTTGCAGCCAGGTGTAGAGCGGCACGGAGAAGAAACCGCCGCAGAAGCCGAGCAACACGATGCAGAGCATCACGGCATAGGCGTCGCCACGCAACAAGAAGCTGCCGATGCCGCTGTATTCGTGATGGTGCGTGCCATGCACGAGGGAAACGAGCAGCAGGCCGAATATGGCCATGCCCACTGTGCCCACGGCCACCCAGCCGAGGTTGAGCCGGCGGTGGCTGAGTTTGGCGCACAGCACGGAGCCGCTGCCGATGCCGATGGAAAACAGGGTGAGCATCAGGTTGAACACATTATCGTTGCCGCCCAGGTGCAGTTTGGTGAAGGTGGGCAATTGGGTGGTGTACACCGCGCCGATAAACCAAAACCAGGAAATGCCGATGATGGCAGCGTAGATTTCGCGGTTGGCAAAGGCTTGTTTCAGAATGGCTTTGGAGTTGCGCACAATGTGCCAGTCGATTTTTGCTTCCGGGGTTTTTGGTGCCACGCGCGGCATAAACAGGCTGGAGGCGAGGCCGCCGGCAGCAATGATGAGCAGGAAAACGGATACCGTGGTGCCGCCGATGCCGGCCAGAATCGTGCCCAAAATCTGGCCGAACAGGATGGCGAGAAACGTGCCGCCTTCCACCAGGCTGTTGCCCACAATCAGTTCGTGTTCGTCCAAATAATCGGGCAACACGGCGTATTTGAGCGGGCCGAACAGCGTGGAATGCAGGCCCATCAGGAAAATGCAGAGCAGCAAAAGCAGCAGCGATTGGCTGAGGAAGCCCACCGTGGCCAGCAGCATAATCAGCACTTCGGCCACCTTCACCGCCACCGCCATGCGGCTGCGGTCGAATTTGTTGCACAGCTGGCCGGAGAGGGCGGAAAACAGGAAAAAGGGCAGCACAAACAGAAGTGCGCTCACATTAATCATCTGCGCCGGTTCGATGAAGCCGTTTTTGCCCAAACCATAAAAACTGATCATGGTGGCCAGCGCGATTTTGAATAAGTTGTCGTTGAGCGCGCCGAGGAATTGGGTGCCGAACAGCGGGGCAAAGCGGCGCGATACGGCAAATTTGAAGCCTGGATTCATGGTTTGTCCTGCGGGGGTGGGGAGTCGGGATGCACGGAATCATCGTCCATCAAAATGCGGTGGGCGGGGCCTTCCAAATCGTCAAACTGGCCGTTGTGGCCGGACCACCAGAAGAAATAGCCGATCACGAAGGCCAGCACGATGCTGATGGGAATCAGGATAAACACGCTGTCCATTACAGGTTTCCTTCCAAATCGGTGAGCAGCAGGGTGTGGCCGCCGATACGCAGGTATTGCTGGCGGACATCGGCCGCCAGGCCGCCTTCCGCATCATACAGGGCGATACCGTCGCCATGCGGCTGCCAAACCAGCAGCTGGCCGGCCAGTGCTTCCAATGCGCGGGCAGGTGCGGCATCTTCCGGCGGCAGCGCGGCTGTGTGCGCCTGAATCATGGCGCTGCCGGAGATGGGCTCATCGTCGTTGTCGGCAATGAGCACGAGGAAACCGAGCAGGGTGCCGTTGGGGGTGCTGAGAGTGAATTGGCGCATTTTTAGGTAGCCTTTTGTTTCAGGTAGCCTTAGTTGTGAGTTATTTGCTGTTGAGCAGCCAATATTGAAGGCCGACCAGGGTTTTGCCGTCTTGAATTTGGTTGGCGGCAATAGCTTCCTGCACAGCTTGGCGCGAGAGCAATACGGTTTCGACAAATTCGTCTTGGTCAGGCTGGCGGGTGCTGGTGGGCGTGATGCCTTCGGCGAGGTAGAGATACATTTTCTCGTCGCAGAAGCCGGGGGCGGTGTAGAAGGTATGCAGCAGTCGCACGGATTGGGCGCGGTAGGGCGTTTCTTCTTCCAATTCGCGCGCGGCACACACGGCCGGGTCTTCGTCGGCGTCGAGTTTGCCGGCGGGCAGCTCGAGCAGGGCTTGGCCGGTAGCATATCGCCACTGGCGCACCAGCACCACTTCGTCTGCTTCGGTAACGGCCAGCACACAGGCGGCACCGGGGTGGCGGATCACGATGCGGTAGCTTTGGTTGCCGTTGGGCAGCCGCACGGTATCGCGGGCGATGGTAACGAATTTGCCGTCGAAAATCGGCTCGGAAGAGAGTTGGGTTTCAGTGAGGTTCATTGCAGTGGGGTGAGGCTACCTGAAATTTTCAGGTAGCCTTTTCTAAAAGCAGATTATTGGGAAACGTAGCCGCGCAGCTCTTTGGCTTTATTACGAGCCTCGGTAGCGGTGCATTCGAGGCGGGCGAGCTGGCCGTTGTTGCCGCCGCCGGCCTGTTGGGCGGCTTGGGCACATTTGGCTGCGCTGCTGGCGGCCCAGGATTGGTAGTCTTGACCGATGATGTCTTTCACATCGGCAGGCACGCTTTGCCACACATTACGCAATTCCTGCTGGGCGGCTTGGGCGCGCTGGGTGGCTTCAGTGAGCTGGTTGCCGGTGAAAGCTTCGGCTTCCTGCTTGAGGGCGGGGATGCGCTGCTGCAGCTCGCGGGTGTCGCATTCGATACGCAGGGCTTCCTGCTCCAGCGGTTCGGTGGAATCGGCCTTGCTTTGGTAGGCGCATTGGCTTTCGCGCAGGCGGTTCCATTGGTTTTGGGCATCTTTCAGCTGGGTGCGGGCGGCGGCGGGTAGGGCTTGCCAGGCTTTATTGAGTTCGTCGTGTGCCTGTTTGTTTTGAGTGCGCAAGAGCTCAATGCGGGCTTGCAGGCGGTTTTGGTCGAGTGTGTTCAGCTCTTGCTGGCGGGTTTCCTCGGCAGCAGATTTCTGGCGGATTTCGGCTACTTGTTTGGCTAAATCGGGGGCGGCGATGTAGTAGGCAACGGGAATTTGCAAGCCTTCGGCAATTTCTTTGCTGGCTACATTGACGACGAGTTTGTCGCCGCTGTCGGTTTGGCTGACGGTATAGCTGAGCGGGCCAATGAAGCCACCTTTGCCATCGGGCTTGAGCATTTCGCCGGCACTCATCAGGCTGTTGTAGTCGGCACCATCCATTTCGTTTATTTCGGTGAAGTCATTGATGCTTTGTTTGATGCGGGTTTGGGCTTCAGGTTTGGGGGCAAGGCGCAGGGTGGCCTCGCAGGCGAGCTGTTTGCTGCCTTCAGAGGCGGCTTGGGTGGTGCGGATGTCAGTGATTTCGAAGCCGAGTTGGTCAAAGGCGGCCCCCACTTCAGATATGTCGGCTTGGAAGTAGGGTAGGCCGCCTACTCCCTCTTTAGAGGGAACAACGGCAGCTTGGATTTGGGCTTTAATTTGTTCGAGAGCTTCTGGCGCCTGACAGCTGAGGGTGGCGGGTTTAGCTTCTTCTTCTCCTTTGCCGCAGCCAGCGAGAGCAGCGGTGATCAGGAGGGCGAGGACGGGTTTAATCAGGGATTTCATGTTTGGATTCCTTAGATAGGAGATGGATAACAGTATTCTAACCCGCCGTAGTGCGCCGTGGCGGGAAATTTTGCTTTTGCAGCTAAAGCGTTTTACCTCGTGCGGCGGTGGCTCACCACGCATGCTGTTGGTAGTCCGACACTTGGGGGAAGGAAGCATTGCTTGGCTATCGTTGAGGCCGTAGTTTTTCAGCTAGCCTTTCGATGGCTGGGGAGGCTACCTGAAACAGGAGGATTCGGTTTTCAGGTAGCCTGTTATTGGTGTTGGCTGAAAGGCTACCTGAAAGTTTGCGTCATCCCGTTGCTATTGTAGCAGCAGCCCGAAGCGGATACCGATTTTGCGCCATTGGGCGGCATCATCGGCCAGCGCGCCGGCGGTGAGGGAGTTGTCTTCCGGCCATTGCCGGCTGATGGCGAGGGTGTAGTTTTTGTTTTCGTAGTTCAGTCGGGTGCCTGCGGGCAGGGTGTGCGGCAGGCGGGCGCGGCAGAACAGTACGGCCAGGCGCAGGGCGGCCACGGCAAGCCACATGGTGGGGCTGATGGGCAGTTCGGCCATTTTTCTCAAATCGCCGCGCTGACCGAGCACCAAGGTGGCAAGGATTTGCTGCTCTTGGCGGGAGAATCCGGGCATGTCGGCCTGCCCGAGGATGTAGGCGGAGTGCTTGTGATAGGCGGTGTAGGCAATGTCGGTGCCGATTTCGTGTACTAGGGCGGCCCAGCGCAGGTATTGTTGCCAATAGTGGCGCTCTTTTTCGGGTTCGCGTTCGGCGAGCATGTCGAAGAACTGGGCGGCAAGGGCGGCCACGCGCTGGGCTTGGTTTTGGCTGACGTGGTAGCGCTGTTGGAAATGGGCGATGGTTTGCTCGCGCATGTCTTCATTGAGTTGGCGGCCGATGAGGTCGTAGAACACGCCGTCGCGCAGGGCGGCGTCGGTTACGGTCATGCTGTCGATATCGAGCTCGGCGAATACGGCGCTCATCACGGCCAGCCCGCCGGCGAATACTTCGATGCGGTCGGCCTTCATGCCGTCGAATTTGGCTTTTTTGGCACTGCCGGCTTCAATCAGGCGGGCGGCGATTTTTTGCAGGGCGGCGGGGGTGATGCGGTTGTCTTCGGGATTGGCGGCGGCAATGAGGTCGCGCAGGGTGCGGGCGGTGCCGGAAGTGCCTACGGCCAGCTGCCAGCCGGTGCTTTTCAACAGCTTGGCAATGCGTTGGATTTCGCTGCGGGCGGTGTTGACGGCCAGCTTGAAGGATTCGGCGGATACTTTGCCTTTGGGGAAGAAACGCAGGCTGTAGCTCACGCAGCCGAGGTTGAGGCTTTCGGTGATGTCGGGCTGCAGGCGGCTGCCGATCACGAATTCGGTGGAGCCGCCGCCAATATCGACCACCAGCATCTGCCCGCTGCCGGGCGGCAGGGTGTGGATGACGCCGGTGTAGATGAGGCGGGCTTCTTCGCGCCCGGCGATGATTTCGATGGGGAAGCCCAAGGCGGCTTCGGCGAGCGGCATGAAGGGAGCGATATTTTTGGCTACGCGGAAGGTGTTGGTGGCTACGGCGCGCACCTGCTCGGGCGGAAAGCCGCGCAGGCGCTCGTGGAATTTGGCCAGGCAGGCCAGTGCCCGCTCTTGGGCGGCTTGGTCGAGTTGTTTGTGTTCGTCCAGCCCGGCGGCAAAGCGCACCATATCTTTGATGGAATCAACGATTTGCAGCTGCCCGTTGTGGTTGGTGCAGATTTGCAGGCGGAAACTGTTGGAGCCGAGGTCTACCGCGGCCAGCATATTGGCGGGAATGGTCATATTGCTTGTATTGGATAGAAAGCGTGTATCTTACCTTGCGGCGCCTAGTGTGTCATTATGCTGCGGAATTTCAGCTCGCCTCTAGGGGAAGCGGCTTTGTTATAATGCGCTTGAGGCTACCTGAAAATTGGTTTTCTATTTTTCAGGTAGCCTGCGTTATGGTTTAGATTAAGTGTGAAAGGTTGGTTTATGCGGATTTGTGCGTGCAATGCTGTGCTGAAACGCGGTGTGGCGGCGGGGCTGTTGTCGCTGCTTGGAGCCTGCTCGCTGGTGAACTATCGGCCGGTGGCCACCATTTCGAAAGTAGATACCACGCAGGGCTACCGGCTGGAGCAGAGCATTGCGCAGCAAAACGACGATGTATTCGTGGTGCTGCTGTTTTCCGGCGGCGGCACGCGCGCAGCGGCTTTGGGTTACGGCGTGCTCGAAGAGCTGGCCAAACAGCCGGTGTACATCGAAGGGCGGGAAAAACCGTTGCTCGATAGCGTGGACTTGGTGTACGGCGTGTCCGGCGGCTCGGTGTTGGCTACTTATTATTCGCTCCACGGGCGCGATACCATCCCCGCATTTGAACAGCAATTCTTGAAGCAGAATTTCCAAAAACTGGTGAGCCGGCAGGTGTTCTCGCTGGCCAACCTGCCGCGCCTGACCTCGCCTGAATTCGGGCGCGGCGATTTGCTGCAGGAGCAGTTTGAAGCCACTTTGTTTGGCCACGCCACCTTCGGCGATTTGGCCAGCCGTCGCAAAGGCCCGTTTGCCGTGGTGTCGGCCACCGATATGTCGATAGGGCGGCGCTTTGATTTCACGCAAGAATTCTTCGACATGATGTGCCTCAACCTTTCCGATTTGCGCTTGGCGCGCGCCGTGGCCGCCTCCAGCGCCGTACCCGTGGTGTTCAGCCCGATTACGATTAACAACAACGGCGGCAACTGCGGCTACACCCTGCCGCCGCGCCTGCAAAATGCGCTGGAACACGGCAGCGACGAGCAGCAGCAAGCCCGAACCCGCCGCGAGTTCGGCCAAGAGTTGGCACTATATCAAGACAGCAAAAACCGGCCTTATGTCCATTTGCTCGACGGCGGTCTCACCGACAACCTCGGTTTGCGCGGCCTATTGGAAGCCACTGAAATCTATCCCAGCCAAATTCTGCACCGCCAGCTGGCCAACCAAAACGTGCGCAAAATCATCGTGATCAGCGTGAACGCGCAAAACCAGCTTGACAGTACTATCGACCAAAGCGCCAAAGTGCCCGGCCTCTACGATGTGTTGGGCGCCATCATCAACGTGCCCATCGACCAAAATTCGCAAGAGTCGCTACGCCGCATCCGCGCCGTGGCCGACCAATGGAACAGCCAGGCCGGCAGCCGCCGAGGCCAGCCGATCAGCCTGCATTTCGTGAGTCTAAGCTTGCGCGATTTGCCCGACTCTACACTGCGCAAAAACGTGCTCAATATTTCCACCAGCTTTTACCTGCCGCGTGAAGACATCAACAATCTGAAAGAAGCCGCCCGCGTGCTGATGCGCCAATCGCCCGAATACGCCCGGGTGCTGGCTGCCTTATCGAAAGAAGCGGGGTCGGAATCAGGAGCACAAGAAGGCTCGACTGCTCCGGCTCAAGATGCCTGCAAAAATGGCACAGCGGCAACCAGGGCGAATTGTTTGGAGGAAGGTAAGGCAGAGTGAGGATAGTTGGTTAAGCTGAAAGGCTACCTGAAAGATTTCAGGTAGCCTTTTATAGAGGGTGGATATCAAACTAAGCTAGTGTTAGCTTGCTTTATCGTATTGATCAGCTTTCAGGTAGCCTGCTTTTTACGTGCGCCCCACACGAACAGCGCCACACCCGCCCATACCCACAGATAACCGGCAAACTGCATACGGCTGAACGGCTCGTGGAAGGCGATGAGTCCGAGTAGGAATTGCAGGCTGGGCGAGAGGTATTGCAGTATGCCGATGGTGGTGAGGCGGATGCGTTGCGCGGCGGCGGCAAATAGCAGCAGCGGAATCATGGTGGCGGCACCGCTGCCGATTACGATGGCCAAGGGTAGGGGTGGCAATTGGGTGAAGACCAGGCTGCCGTGCCGATAGTGCCAGCCCAGATACAGGAGGGCAAAGGGCAGCAACATCAGGGTTTCCAGCGTGAAGCCGGGCAGGGCGGGCAGCGGGGCGAGTTTACGCAACAGGCCGTATATGCTCCAGCTTACGCCGAGGCCCAGTGCAATCCAAGGCATCTGCCCGCCCCAGGCAGAAAGCCACACCACGCCAATGATGGCCAACAAAATTGCGCCGATTTGCAGCGGGCGCAGGGCTTCGCGCAGAAACAGGCGGCCGCAGAAGATGCTGGCGAGGGGTGCGATGAAGTAGCCCAGGCTGGCTTGCAATACCTGCCGTTGGGTGATGGCGGCCAAATAGAGCAGCCAGTTTGCCGCCAATAGGGTGGAACAGAGGGCGAAGGCGGTGAGGGTTTGGCGGCTTTTGACGGCTTGTACGAGTTGGGTGCGGGCGGAAGGCGAGCAGGCCACCGCGCTGATGGCGAGCAGCGATGCCCATACGATACGGTGTGCCATCAGCTGCCCGGCGCCGATGGGCTGGCCGACTAGGGGCAGCCAGTAGAGCGGGAAAAAGCCCCAAATCAGGTAGCAGCCGATGACGCAGTAGAGGCCGCGGCGGTATTCGGTGGAGTGGGTGGTATTCATGATGTGTTGGCGGATGGTGTAGAGGCTACCTGAAAGTTTGGTTGCAAGGATAGACGCAGTTAAACGGTTGTATTTTCATTACAGATACATTTGCTGTGCTATTTGTACTCATCAACTCGCCATCTGGTATGAAGTAGTAGGTATTTAGCGAGAAAAGGCAAGGTATTAAGATAGTCTGCCTGTTGATATGAAAACAGTAGAGGCTACCTGAAAATCCGTTGGGTCTTTTTCAGGTAGCCTCTATCAGCCTCTGGTTTGGGCTGCTTACATCAGGTTCAAATCGTTTACGCGTTCGAAGATATGCGTGCTTTCGCGGCCTTCTTCGTAGAGCTTGATGCGCAGGCGCAAGTCGTTGGCAGATTCGGCCTGGCGCAGGGCTTCGTCGTAGTCGATTTCGTTGTTGATGTAGAGGCGGAACAAGTCTTGGTCGAAGGTTTGCATACCGTCGTCCTCGGCGCGTTCCATCAGTTCGCGAGCCTCAAGCAGCTGGTTTTTGAACACGTGGTCCTGCATCGCGGGAGTGTTGATCAGCAAGTCGATGATGGCATTTCGGCCTTTGCCACCTTTTTTCAGCACCAAACGCTGGCCGATAATGGCCACCAAGTTCAATGCCAAGTCCATCAGAATTTGCGGATGCCGCTCTTCCGGATACAAGTTCATAATACGCTCAACGGTTTGGCTGGCGTTGGTGGCGTGGATGGTGAAGAAACATAAGTGACCGGTTTGCGCCAATTGCAGGGCGTATTCCATGGAATGTTCGTTACGTACCTCACCCACGCAGACTACGTCGGGTGCCTGACGCATGGCGCTTTGTACGGCCGCACCCCAGCTGTGGGTATCAAGGCCGACTTCGCGTTGGGTGATGATGCTCTTGATCGGGCTGTGGATATACTCGATCGGGTCTTCGATGGTTACGATGTGGCCGGCGGAGTGTTTGTTGCGCCAGTCGAGCATCGCGGCCTGCGAAGTGGATTTACCGGAACCGGTGGGGCCGGCCAGAATAATCAGGCCGCGCTTGCGCATGGAGAGCTCTTTGAGCACTTGCGGCAGGCGCAGATCGTCGATGGTGAGGATGTTGGTGGTGATGCGGCGCATGACCAAGCCGATGCGGCCTTGTTCATGGTAGGCGTTCACACGGAAACGGATGCCGTTTTGCGATTGCAGGGAATAGTTCAGCTCCCACTCCACCGGGAATTTGGCTTTTTGCTCGTCGTTAAAAGTGGAGTAAACGATTTGTGCGGCTTCGTCTTCGGTGAGCGGTTTCACCGGAATCGGCACCAGTGTGCCGTCGATTTTGAACGAAGGCGGGAAGTTGCTGCTGATGAAGATATCGGAAGCGTTGCGTTTGAGCGACTCATCGGCCATTTTTTCCAGCAGCGGGTGCAGTTTGGCACGCTCGCGGGTTAAGTGCTGGTTCGGCCCATGGCCGACAGGCTGTGCCGGCGCGGCATGCAGCGGCGGATGATTAGGCGCAGCTGGTGCGGGTCTGGCGGCAGGCTGTTGCGGGGCTGCTTGGGGTTGTGGAGCGGGCTGCGGTTGGGGTTGCGCTTGTGCCGGTGCAGGTTGCTGCGGAGCAGGCTGAGCCGGTTTGGCCGGAGCCTGCATCGGCTGGGCAGCGTTGGGCGCGAGGGCAGCGGCGTATTTGGATTTGAGTTGCGGCTGCGGCTGTGCTGCTTGTCGTTGTACCGGTTGGGCGGGCTGGGCAGGCGGCGTAATGGGCTGCGCCACGAAACCAGGCTCAATCAATTCCGGTTCGCCGAATACGCTTTTGGGCAAATCGGGCAGCGGCGGAATCTCGAGTGTGCCGGCAGCCAGCTGGCTTTCCACGGCGGCTAAATCGCCATTCGGCATCATGGCAGAGGAAACGGGGGTAGGCTCAGGCGGCATATCGCCACCCTGGTTGGCCATTTCGGAGAGCAGCTCGGCCAAGTTTTGTTTGTGCTGATCGTTTGACATGATGTTTTCCCTTGTACGATTGTCGGTTTAGACGAGTTGGTCGGGGTTCTGCGCTTTGGCGCGGGCGGCATCGATACTGATGATGCCACGTTTGAGCAGTGCCTGCAGGGATTGGTCGAGCGTCTGCATACCATGCGCCTGGCCGGTTTGCAGGGCAGAACCGATTTGGGCGATTTTGTTTTCGCGGATCAGGTTACGCACGGCGGCGGTGGAAATCAGGATTTCGTGCGCGGCCACGCGGCCTTTGCCGTCTTTGGTTTTTAGCAGGGTTTGCGAAATCACGGCGCGCAGTGATTCGGAAAGCATGGAGCGCACCATCTCTTTTTCGCCAGCGGGGAACACGTCGATAATACGGTCCACGGTTTTGGCGGCACCGGTGGTATGCAGGGTGGCGAATACCAAGTGGCCGGTTTCGGCGGCGGTGAGCGCCAAGCTGATGGTTTCCGGGTCACGCATCTCACCCACCAGGATGATATCCGGGTCTTCACGCAGTGCGGAGCGCAGGGCGTTGGCGAAGCTGTGGGTGTGTTGGTGCAGTTCGCGTTGGTTGACCAAACATTGTTTACTTTGGTGCACAAACTCGATCGGGTCTTCGATGGTGAGGATGTGGTGATGATGGTTTTCGTTGATGTAGTTGATCATCGCCGCCAGGGTGGTGGATTTACCGGAACCGGTAGGACCGGTTACCAGCACCAAGCCGCGCGGTTGGTCGGAAATTTTTTGGAACACTTTGGGCGCGTTCAACTCTTCCAGCGTGAGCACTTTGCTGGGAATGGTACGGAACACGGCAGCCGGGCCGCGTTCGGTGTTAAATGCGTTCACACGGAAACGGGCGATGTTGGGCAGTTCGAAGGAAAAGTCGGTTTCCAGCCGTTGTTGGTAGTCTTTACGCTGGTGGTCGTTCATGATGGAAGCGATCATGTTGCCCACTTCTTCGGCGCTCATTTCCGGCAAGTTGATGCGGCGCACGTCGCCGTGCACGCGGATCATCGGCGGCAGGCCAGCGGAGAGGTGCAAGTCGGATGCTTTGTTTTTCACGCTGAACGCGAGTAGGTCGGTAATCTGCATGACGTTTGAAACTCCCTTTTCAGTAAATTTTTTTGCAGTTTTGCTAAAAACAGTTCATTGTAAATACAGATGGCGGGATAAATAAAGGAAAACTTGTATTTTCATGTAAAATTGGCGGTTATCTGAAACAGGATACAGGGTTTTGGCATGTTTCTGGCTATTCGCCGGGATGATGCCCAGTCAGCCAGAGGCTACCTGAAAATCTATTCCGTTTATTTTTCAGGTAGCCTCTTGCAATCTACCGGTCAATCAAACGCCATTCCAACCACCCTTTCTTATCATGATGACCCCGCAACAAAAAGGCCTGGCCTGGACGGCGGCGATGGCGCTGTTTATGCAGTCGTTGGACGCCACCATTTTGAACACCGCTCTGCCGGTGATGTCGGCAAGCCTGCACGAATCGCCGCTGCAGATGGAGCTGGCCATCATCAGCTATGCGCTTACCGTAGCCGCGCTGATTCCACTATCGGGCTGGCTGGCCGACCGGTTGGGCACGCTCAACGTGTTCCGGCTGGCGGTGGCGGTATTCGTGCTCGGTTCGGTGGCCTGCGCCGTGTCGCCCACGCTGGATTGGCTGGTGGCCGCGCGGATACTGCAGGGTGCGGGCGGCGCGCTGATGCTGCCGGTGGCGCGGCTGGCGATTATCCGCACCGTGCCCAAATCGGAATTGGTGGCGGCGTGGAATTTAATGTCGATGACCGGCCTCATCGGCCCCATCGTCGGGCCGATTTTGGGCGGTTGGATGGCGGTAAACCTTTCTTGGCACTGGATTTTCTTCATCAATATCCCCATCGGCCTGTTCGGCATCGCCATTGCCGGACGCTATATGCCCAATGTGCGGGCCGCCGTGCAGCCCTTGGATTGGCTGGGCTTTTTGCTGTTTGCCGGCGGCCTGGTGGGGATGACCTACGGGCTGGAGCTGGCGGCGGAAAACCTGCACAACGGCCGCCGCGCCCTAGTAGTTATCGGGCTGGGCGCGGCGGCCATGTGGCTGTATGCCGCGTATGCGCGGCGTGCTAAAAACCCGCTGCTGCCGCTTTCGCTGTTCCGGGTGCACACGTTCAGCGTCGGGCTGGCGGCAAACCTGATGTTCCGTGTGCTCTCTTCCGGCATCCCCTTCCTGGTGCCGCTGATGCTTCAGGTAGCCTTCGGCTACAATGCCGAAATGGCCGGCTGGATGCTCGCGCCGGTGGCGTTGAGCTCGATTCTGATGAAGCCGTTTACCGCGCCGATTCTGGTGCGCTTCGGCTATAAGGCCACGCTCTTGGGCGTGGCCGTGGCCATGTCGGCCGTGGTGGCTGCGCTGTCGCTGCTCGATTCGCGCAGCTCGATAACGTTTTATATGCTGCTGGCCACCTGTTTCGGCCTGTGCCAATCCCTGATGTTCACCGCCATCAACACCCTCACCGTCGGCGATTTGTCGAACGAAGAAGCCAGCGCGGGCTCGACCATGCTCAGCGTGGTGCAGCAGGTGGGCATCGGCATCGGCATTGCCGTGGCCGCCGTGATTTTGGGCGCATACCGTGCCGCCGTGGGCGAAACCGGCGTGCTGCTGGAACAGGCCTTCAGCTACACCTACCTGTCGCTGGCCACCTTCGGCCTGGTGCTGCTGTGGCTGCTGGCCAAACTGCATTCCGGCGACGGTGGGCATTTAAACCGTAAGGCTACCTGAAACCTTCATCCGCACATTTGAACAAATTTGAAAGCCATCATGAGCAATACCACCCCCAACTACATTACCCCCGCCGGCTGGCAGGCATTGAAAGACGAGCTCTACCGGCTGGTGAACAAAGAGCGCCCCGAAATCGTGCAAATCGTCAACTGGGCGGCTAGCAACGGCGACCGCAGCGAAAACGGCGATTATCTCTACGGCAAGCGCCGCATGCGCGAAATCGACCGCCGCATCCGCTTCCTCACCAAACGGCTGGAAGCGGCGCAAGTGGTTGATCCCGAAACCCGCGAAGCCACCGACCAAATCTTCTTCGGCGCCACCGTGGAGCTGCTGCGCGGCAACGGCGAAGAGCAAACCGTGCGCATCGTGGGCGTGGACGAAATCGACACCGCCCGCCACAAAATTTCCTGGACTTCCCCACTCGCCCGCGCCTTGCTCAAAGCCCGCGAAGGCGATGAAATTGTGTTCCACGGGCCGGAAGGCAGGGAAGAAATCGAAGTTTTGTCTGTAGCTTATGTGAAGATAGAGTAGGGATCGGATATATCGTATGGGGAAAGGCTACCTGAAAATTTTCAGGTAGCCTTTTGCTGCCGTAAAGCGGTGTTACCATGCTTAAACAACATCCGCTTTTAGCCGGCCTGGAGCAGAGATGACGGCCATACTTGGATAGCGTGCCGACAGGTATAAAACTTATTCTTACAAGGTTGCAGGCTACCTGAAATTTAGCGGATTGACTGAAACAAAATGATGGAATAGTTTCAGGTAGCCTTTCACCATGTTGCAGGCTATAATCTGCCGCCATTAGTCGGGGTGCCGCAGAGGCGGCTGAGAAAATACCCGTTGTACCTGATACAGCTAGGGGCTGCCGGCAATTACTATTTCCGCATCTTTTCGCTCCCACGCGGCATCTTCCGCGTTGGCAATCCTCGCAAGGGGTCTAACCTTGCTGCGGTTTCCGTCTTGAGTCTGCCGCTTTGGGAACAAAAATCCGCTTGGAAAAGTAATTGCCAACAGCCCCAATACTGGCGTAGGAAACTATGTAGACGGCTAGGCATCAAACAGTACAGTTGAGGCTACCTGAAAGCACAGCTGAAGAGTCCGCCATATTCTCTTGATACAACACCATTTCTCGCCCGATCCAACAGCGGGCTTTTTTCTTGCCCGTTCCGCCAATCACTAGGAATAAAGTAATATGGAAATCAAATATCTGGATCAAGTTCGTGCCCGTAATCCGCTGGTGCACAACATTACCAACATCGTGGCGGCCAATTTCTCGGCCAACGGCCTGCTGGCGATTGGTGCGTCGCCGATTATGGCCGATAGCGTGGATGAAATGGCGGAGCTGGCGGCGGCCAGTTCGGCGGTGGTGCTGAACATCGGCACGCTGAACAAGCAGAAGGTGGAAGCCATGCTGGTGG
>CAUPYH010000015.1:0-30003 GCA_963515595.1 uncultured Eikenella sp.
AACAGCCCGGCTTTCCCGAACATGTGTTGCCGGAGTATCTGACTTCCATCGGCGTACCGTTCAAAATTGTGGAAGAAGACACCTATTCCACCGTGAAGCGCGTGCTCGATGAAGGCAAAACCACCTGCTCGCTGTGCAGCCGCCTGCGGCGCGGAATTTTGTACCGCACGGCAAAAGAGCTGGGCTGCACCAAAATCGCACTCGGCCACCACCGTGACGACATTCTCGCCACCCTGTTTTTAAACATGTTCTACGGCGGCAAGCTCAAAGCCATGCCGCCCAAGCTGGTGAGCGACAACGGCGAACACATCGTGATTCGCCCGCTGGCCTATGTGAAAGAAAAGGATTTGATCAAATACGCCGAAATTAAGCAGTTCCCCATCATCCCCTGCAACCTGTGCGGCTCGCAGCCCAATCTGCAACGGCAGGTGGTGGGCGAAATGCTGAAAGACTGGGACAAACGTTTCCCCGGCCGCATCGAAAGCATGTTTTCCGCACTGCAAAACGTGGTGCCCTCGCATTTGGCCGATACCGAACTGTTTGATTTTGCCGGTTTGCAACGCGGTCAGACCCTGAAACACGGCGGCGATTTGGCCTTCGACAGCGAAACCGTTTCCTTTAACGCCCCGCGCGACGACGAAGACGAAGGGCTACCTAAAAAACCCGCACGCAAAGTGATTAACATTTTGGGCAGCAAGCCGAAAGCTGGAGGCTGCGGTGCGGGATAAACTCATTTCACTCTTACAGTTTATTCCCCTGCTGATGCTGACGCAGGTGCTGCCGATATTGGCCTGGCTGCTCGGCGGCTTGGGCAGGAGTATGGCTGCCCAAATTGTGGCCGCACTGCTGTTTACGGTTGCCGCCGTGGCCATGTGCGGGCTATACCTGCAGCTCTACCTTAAGCAGGCAGACGGTTATTTCCATAATTGGAAAAGCCGGTTTTCCGGCAAAAAACTTCTGTGGGCGGCGGGCTATATTACGCTGATGCTGGCCATCAACCCGCTCTACGAAATGCTGATGGCCGCACTGGGCGTAGAAAGCAGCGTGGACAACCTGCAAAACCAGCGCATGGTTATGGAAATGCTGCAACGCGCCCCGCTGACGATGTCGGCCTATATTCTGCTGTTCGCGCCGGTTTTGGAAGAGCTGCTGCTGCGCGGCATTTTTTTCCAAAGCTTCGGCAGCATAGCAAACCGTGGCAAACGCTGGCTGCTGCTGGTGCTGTCTGCCTTCGTTTTCGGCAGCCTGCACGGCCTGCCGGTGCACTACGATTTCCTGCTGTATTTCGCCATGGGCTTGGTACTCGGCGCGGCCTATCTGCACACCAAGGATTTGAAATACCCGATTTTGATTCATATGGTAAACAACGCATTGGGCTTGGCCGGGATGTTGTTTGAGTGAGCATGGGGAAAGGCTACCTGAAAGCAGTATATTGATTTTCAGGTAGCCTGATGGAGATGGCAGAGCCAACAGACGAATGGGTGGAGCGCAACGGCAAACAAGTATGCCGACGCTGTATGCACGAATTAAAAACAAAGGCTACCTGAAAGTTTCAGGTAGCCTCTATTATTGCGGATGAACAAAAAACGCTGCAGCGTTGATTCGCCTTGCCGCTACCGGCTGTACTGTTACGCCCCGCCGCCTTGCTCCATCTTTTGTTAAACCGCTATATATTTTCAGGTAGCCTCACGCTATACCCAGCCGCCCAGGTTTTCCTGAGCGATATCGGCCAGGGCGGCGATGAAGACGGGGTTGTCGTTGAGGCAGGGGATGAAGCGGAAGGTTTGGCCGCCGGCTTCGTGGAATTGTTCGCGGCCTTGGATGGCGAGCTCTTCCAGGGTTTCCAGGCAGTCGCTAACGAAGCCGGGGCAGAATACGTCGAGCTCGCGGATTTGCTGTTTGGCGGGCAGTTCGGTGAGCAGGTCGGATGTGGCCGGGCCTATCCAGCGGGCGCGGCCGAAGCGGCTTTGGAAGCTGATATACCACTCTTGGGCGGAGAGTTGCAGGGCTTCGGCCAGCAGTTGGGCGCTGGCTCGGCATTCGATTTCGTAGGGGTCGCCCTGCTGCACGGCGGCTTCGGGGATGCCGTGGAAGCTGAACAGGATGCGCTGGCCGCGGCCATGCTGTTGCCAGTAGGCGCGGATATGTGCGGCCATGGCTTGGATGTAATCGGGATGGTTGTAGAAACGGCTGATGGTGCGCAGGCTGATTTGGTTGCGCTGTTTGAGCAGTTCGTTCAACACCTTATCCAGCGCGGCACCGCTGCTGCTGGCGGCGTATTGCGGATAGAGGGGGATGGCGAGTAGGCGGTCTACGCCTTGGGCTTTCATGGCGGCGATGGTATCGGCTACGGCCGGTGCGCCGTAGGACATGGCGTGCCCCACCAGCACTTGCGGTAGCTCGGCTTGCAGGGCTGCGGCCTGTTTGGCGGTAAATACGGCCAAGGGAGAACCTTCGTGTTGCCAAATTTGGCGGTAGCCGTGTGCGCTTTTTTTAGCGCGGAAGGGCAGGATGATGCCGCGCAGCAAGGGCTGCCACAACAGGCGCGGCAGCTCGACTACGCGCTGGTCGGACAAAAATTCGCGCAGATAGGGGCGCACGGCTTCGGGTGTGGGTGCGGCCGGCGTGCCGAGGTTGATGAGCAGGATACCGACTCTGGCTTGTTGCTGAGCGCCGTGCGGCGGCTCGGGTTGGAAGTGGGGCATGGGGGTTCCTTGGGTGTGTTTTTATTGGGGCTACCTGAAAAAGCTGAATTGGGTTTTCAGGTAGCCTTTATATTTGTTTGATAGAAGGCTACCTGAAAAATACCGTCTACAAATCATCCTTCCTGGCCAATATCTTACGCGCACCGCTCACATCGGCGGGGGAGACGATGCCGGCGTCTTCCAAGGCCTGCATCAGGTTGGCGGCGCGGTTGTAGCCGATGCGCAGTTGGCGTTGCAGCGAGGAGATGGAGGTTTTGCGGCTTTCCAGAATAAAGGCCACGGCCTGGTCGAACAATTCGTCGCTGCCGGCATTGGGGTTGACGGCGTTTACGGTTTCCTGCGCGGCTTCGCCGGAGAGCAGGCCTTCGATGTAGTTGGCGCCCTGCTGGCGTTTGGCGAAGGAGGCCACTTCGTGCACTTCGTGGTCGCTCACAAACGCGCCTTGCAGACGCACGGGCTCGGCGCTGCCGGGCTGGAGGAAGAGGAGGTCGCCGTATTTGAGCAGGTCTTCCGCGCCCATTTGGTCGAGGATGGTGCGGCTGTCGATGCGGCTTTGTACAGTGAAGGCCATGCGGGTGGGGATGTTGGCCTTAATCAGGCCGGTTACCACGTCCACGCTGGGACGCTGGGTGGCCACAATCAGGTGCATGCCGGCGGCGCGGGCTTTTTGCGCCAGGCGGGCGATTTGTGTTTCCACCGCTTTTTTCTCGGTCATCATCAAGTCGGCCAATTCATCAATCACAATCACGATATAGGGCAGCTTTTGCAGCGGCTCGGGCTCGTCGGGATTGGGGCTGAAAGGGTTGGGCAAGGGCTTGCCGGAAGCAGCGGCTTCGGCCACTTTTTGGTTGAAGCCGGCCAGGTTGCGCACGCCGGCATGGGCGAGCAGGCGGTAGCGTTTTTCCATTTCGGCCACGCACCAATTCAGCGCCTGCCCGGCCTCGCGCATATCGGTTACCACCGGGCAGAGCAGGTGCGGAATGCCTTCATACACGGAAAGCTCCAGCATTTTCGGGTCGATCATGATAAAGCGCACCTCGTCCGGCGCGGCCTTATACAGCATCGACATAATCATGGCGTTCACGCCCACCGATTTGCCCGAGCCGGTCATGCCTCCCACCAAAAGGTGCGGCATTTTGCCCAAATCGGCCACCACCGGCTGCCCGGCAATATCTTTGCCTAAAGCCACGGTGAGCTTGGACGGCGCGGCGGCAAATACCGGCGAGGACAGGATTTCGCGCAGCAGCACTTCCTGCCGCTTCTCGTTTGGCACTTCGATGCCCATGGTGCTCTTGCCCGAAATAGTTTCCACCACACGCACCGACTGTATGGAAAGCGAGCGCGCCAAATCTTTGGCCAGATTGGTAATCTGGCTGCCTTTCACACCCTGCGCGGGCTCGATTTCAAAACGCGTAATCACCGGCCCGGCGGTGGCGCTCACCACGGTTACCTGAATGCCGAACTCGGCCAGCTTGGCCTCGATGCGCTCGGCCATGTGCTGCAGGGCTTCGGGATTGATTTCCGGCGTGTGTTCCTGCGGGCGCGTGAGCAAATCCAATTCCGGCAGCAGATATTCGCCGTCTTCGGCTTGCCGTTTGGGAGCGAACAAATCTTTTTGCCGTTCGGGCGCGGGTTTTTGTTTTTCAGGTAGCCCTTGGCCGGCAGGCTGGTTAATTTGCACCGCCACCGGCTTACGGTTGCTGCTGGCGCCCTCCACCGTTGCCACTTCTTCGGCGGTGATGGTTTTTGCCGTGCGCACCATGCGGCGGGCAAACTTCGCGTTCGGGATGTCGCGCACAAACTGGTGCGGCTGGCCGATCAGTCGATACCACAGCCATTCCAGCTGCGCCCCCGCCTTTTCCAGCAGCGTGAGCCACGACACCTGCAATAGCAGCGAGAGCCCCGCCACAATCAGCACCACCTGCACCAAAAGGCTACCTGAAACCCCTAACAGCCGCGTAAAGCCGCTGCCAAGCGATTGGCCGATCAAGCCGCCTGCGCCCATCGGCAGGCTGTCGTGCAATTCTGCCGACCAGGCCGCCGCTTCCAAAAGCGGGCTGCCAAACAGCAACAACGCCGCCCCGCCCAAGCCCATGCCCAAGTGATACGGTTTCTCGCTGCTCTGTTTCACGCTGCGGAAATTGCGGTAGAGCCACACCACCGCCGCCAGCAGCAGCCACCACACCGACAGCCCGAACAGATAATAGGCCACATCCGCAGTGTATGCGCCCAAGAGCCCAGCCAGATTGTGTGGTTCGTTGCCGGTGGGGATGCTGCGCGACCAGGCCGGGTCGTCCATGGTGAAGCTCGCCAGCGCCAAAGCCAGGCACACGGAAAACAGCAGCACTAGCAACCACAGCATGTCGGCCAAAAGCGAAATAGATTGCGAAGCCGCCGCCGCGGCCGAAGGCACGGCTGCCCGGCGCGCAGCCTTGGCAGGCGGATTGTGCCGGTTTGGCTTCGGTTTGGCAGGTTTGCTCGATTTGCTTGCTTTGCGGGAAGGTTTATTGCTCATATTAACAATGTGGCTACCTGAAAACCTCGGCTGGGGAAAGCCGGATAGGGCAGGCCGCCGGAATAACGATACAAAACGCCGCATTATAGCAGTATTGCCCCGAGGCTTGCGTACAGCCCAAAGAAAGGGCGAAAGGCTACCTGAAAATTTCAGGTAGCCTTTGTCCGGTTCGTTGTATGGATACGCAGGGTGTAGGTTGGGTTGGTAAATCCAACGTTCCATAATTTGTTGGGTTACGTCTGAGGCTAATCCAAGCTACTCACCACCCGAAGATTTTCAGGTAGCCTTTCTTACAGGAAAGCTTACACGGTGTGTAGCAACTGTATTTTTCACCCCGTCGGGATTGGAGGTTTCATGCGGGCTACGGCTTGCTGTCTGAAAGTAGCAAGGTGTCGGTTTCATCAACGGGTTATTGAAGTTTTTATTTTATTATGGTGAAGTCTGATTTTGCAGATAATCAAATAATTGATTAGCAATAAACTCAGCGTGATCTTTTTGAACGGGAAATTCAAAGTAATAATATTGATCATTATATTTTTCCGTTATATACCCGGGCATGCAAAAAAATTTATTATAAAATGAAAAAATCTCTTTAACGGACTCTGAAATTTCTTCTAAATTATTATTAATATCAGTTATATCATAGAAAATTTCACTATAATATTTATCAAGAGAGTTTATTGTAATAAACGGGAGTTTTTCTTTATTACAAAGTTCCCAATGCTGAGAAGCTAAGGAACTATTTTTATAAACAAATTTATTCATAAAATATCTCGTCACTTAAATTTAAAGTCAGTAACATGGCTCATTTTTCCTTTGGAATCAAATCTCGCCATATAGTGAACTATTACACCATCTACTTTTTGCTCCATTTTATTCCAGCCTTTTCCCTCATAACACCTATCTGTTATTCGGCTTTTATCAATCAGAACATCTCCTTTTTCAGGGTGTTTTTTCACTTGATCCATTATTTTGCCCTCTAGTCGATTTCTTGGCTTGGTTCTTCCTGTTGATTTTGTAGAAACAAATTTTGGTTTACGGGAAGAGGATTTCTTTTTTAAACCAAGGGGATCAATCCAATCTTGTGTATTCGGGGCAAAAGTGTAGAAGTTATCATCGCCCCACAGTCCAATCGGATCCTGATTCACAAACCGTCCCGCATCAGGCTCGTAATACCTGAAGAAGTTGTAATGCAGCCCCGTTTCACGGTCGGCGTACTGGTTCTGTAAGCGGAAGGGTTGGTATGTGCTATCCGCCACCTTGGTTTCCTCTTTCAGACGGCCCCAGCCGGTGTAGTTGCCGAACCACAAGAGGTTGCCGTCCTTATCGGTCATCTCTCTTGGGATGCCGATTTGGTCGCAGTGGAAGTAGTGGATTTGTTGTCGGCTTTCGCCTTCTGCGGTTGTCCAATCACGGACTTGTGCCAGTGGTTCGTAGGAGTCTTGGTCGGTGTAGATATAGGTATATCTGCCGTCCGGGTGGACTTCCTGCAAGAGGTGGCTGCCATCCCAAACGAAGCGGGTGTGGTTTTCGAGGCTACCTGAAACTTTTTCGTTTTTCAGACGGCCTCAAAGAACGGATTGAGGCCGTCTGAAAAGCAGAAACCGCGGGTGTGTTCCGCACGCATACACCCTACGTTGGGATTGGAGATTTTATGGGGACTACGGCTTGCTTTGTCTGCGTGCCTTTGAATGTGCAGGCTACTTTGAACTGTTTTAGAGCTTTGAAAGCAGCCTGCACTTTTTCAGGTAGCCTGAAGGGGGACGCTCACCCCGCGTCGGGACTGAGGTCGTTTGAACAGAAACCGCGTGCGTGCGTACCGCACGCATCCTACGTCTGGATTGGAGGTTTCATGCGGGCTACGGCTTGCTGCACTTTTTCAAGTAGCCCGAGGGGTGCGTGGGCAGCAATTGGCCACCCTACGTCGGGACTGAGGTCGTTTGAGCAGAAACTTTCGGATCGGTATGGGGGATGGGCTATATCTACTAAGGAATTGATACAAAACTCTCCAATTCGGCAATAAATTTATCACATAAAACATCCTCAATTTCAAATAACAATTCAAGGAAAAGAAACAATTCTTCATATACATCTCCTAGTAAACGATTTTTCTCTGCTATCCCTGGATACAAAAAGCTTACCGTTATACGTTGAATACTTTTTTCTTTACCTTCCAATATTTCATAATTAGCCCAAGCATATTTTTCACGAGTATGTAATTTTTTGGCAGTAATTTTCCCAGCCAAAAATCTTTTGGCATAATCTAAATCTATTTTAGGGTCGTTTCCATTGCTAAGTGGGACTATTTCTATTTTGGTAAATAGAATCAAAAAATTAATTAACTCTGTGTACGGAATTGATTCAATTAATCTTAACTCTCTAATTTTTTCATACACATCAATAATTTTTGATCTAGATATTTTTTATAATACTTTTTATGGTTCATATTGTTTATCTCCTAACTTAAAAAGCATTTAAAAAGATCAATACTGGTTCACAGCAAGCACATGGTGATTTTGGGTCACCATCCATAGTGAAAGCTTCAGATTTACACTTATTTTTTGTCATAAAATTTCGTAGCTGAGCCTCATTTTTAATACCATATGCTTTGGCAAGTTTCCGTAAAGCATCCGCTTCCGCACATTTCCCTTGGTAATAGACTTGATGTTTAATCCCATTTCTTAAATTCTTGGGATTGGGTTTGAGTCTTTCATATAATCTTCTAACAACTCCTCTAGAAGCCCCTCGCCCTCCTGCTGCCATACTTACTCCTTTTTGTGGGCGGTTTGGGCTTAGGTTGTTAAAGAATCAATATTTCAGGCGGCCTCAAAGAACGGGTTGAGGCCGTCTGAACAGCGGAAACCGTGTGCGTGCGTTCCGCATACACCCGACGGGTGAAAAATACAGTTGCTACTCGTGCTGAGTTTTAACTGCGTTGAAGCTTCGCTTTCAGATAGCTTTTTTGCCACAGCACGACTCGGAAGTTTTGCGATAGGTACATACCAAGGGATCGTTATCCAACCCGCGCCGATAGAGCTTGCCGCGCCGCCTGCCTGGCTGGGAAGGATGAAAACGCCCGCCGAAGCGGACTTAGCCAATGCTGCAAGGCTTATTGCAACAGCAACACGGCAGCAATTGCCACCAGCCCAATTAGCAATAGAAAGCCGAAGACAGTCCAAGCCAGCATCAAGCCGCCGACTAAAGGGTTGGATTGCGAACAATTGAGGCACATTTTAATCTCCCATCAAGGGGCAAATATAACTAAAAAAGCGCTTGTACTTAATCATTATGCGCGCCAACCATAAGGCAAGCAATGCTTGGTGTCCAACATGATCTCCGATTTTTGACCCTAGCGTTAGCAGGGGCAGAATTTAAGGTGGGGCAAATGGCTTGCCAGGTACGAATCCAAGCTACGGCCAGCATGGCTGTATTGCCTACATGCGGCTTGCTGCTTTTTGATAATTTGATAAAATGGCGGCTTTTATCTGTTTCTTGCCAAGGACGAGCATGTCTTTTATTAGAAGAACATTTGGCGGGTTGTCTGCCGCATACTATATCCGCCACTTTCTTATCGGCCTGATTTTCTATGTTTTCATCATGTTCGATTTCGGCAGTAGTAAAGAAAATCCGAATTATTGGTCGATCATGATGACGTTTACCGCATGTCAGTTGCTGTATCCGTATGCGTATTTTGTGTATGACCGTATCGCAGATTATATTTCGGGTGATCGCGGGTCTTACTTTGTTTCGCATATCATGTCGGTTGTGCGGATTTTTGCCGTGATTCTGTGCTGGTTTGGCGCACCAATCATTGCGCCGCTCGGTTTGGCTTGGCTGTATTGGGAACATGGCAGGCAGGAGCAATGAACAGAATATTAAGGATAAGATGCGGAGGCAGCCTGAAAGCAGGGCGTAGGTTGGGTTGGTAAACCCAACAACTCACTTTATTTGTTGGGTTACGCCTGCGGCTAACCCCAGCTACTCTTGCTAGAATCAATTATAAAATTACAAATAATCATTTATATATCCCTTTCATTTTCCCATTTTCTATAAAAATCATTAAACTCATTACCTGGTGCAAGAATAATCATATTTGGATCAAATGCCTGGAATAGTATATTTAAGTCCCTAAAGTTATATTGAACATGTACTGGTTTATCTGTTAGCCCAATAATTGTTCCATTAACATAATTTAAGTACCAATAACGTCTATCGCTAGAAATATATATTACATGACCACTATCATATTTAATTTTTATTACCATTCTATAGTCATACCCATATAAATCTGAACCGCTTTCTATATTTCTAAATCGTGCATTTATTTTATCAATAAAATAAATAATATTATTTAATCTTGATTTGTTAATAAAGTAATATGCGCTAAATGCACCTAAATGATCATCACGATTAGATTTTTCTGCTGATCCAGGTGACATTCTAACCTCATTCACAATATCCTCTGGATTTGCTATGGGAGTATCATATCTAGTAATTTTATTAATAACATATAACTCAATAGAATGAATACCAGCCTTAGGGATCTGAAAAATCTGGTTTAATGGTTTAGCTTCTCGATTAAATTTTTGAGCCTCAATACGTTCGCTATCAGACATGCTCTGCGCCTCTTCCGCCATCAATCTATCCCACACCTGCATATTCCGGCTATTCGAAATCTCCTGCATCATATCCTCACTCTCTTTTCGTGTTACATCCTGACTGCACGCCTGCATCGGCAAACCGGCTGCCAAGCAGGCCGCCAACCAATAAGCCTTGTATTGCATATTTTCCTTTCATATAGTCAATTATTGCTACCTGCCAATCATAAGCGAAAGGCTACCTGAAAACTATTCCCGCCTATCGCCCTCCTTCCCGGCTTTTGTTGCAAATCAAAAAACATTGCTCCTCGTGGTGTGGTTCACGCTATCCGGGCGGTGTACCTATTGCGGGGTACTATTTCTCTGCGGCGGGAAATCATCTGCACCTCAACATAGGCAGAGGCTACCTGAAAACCTAAGTGGGCATAAATGCCCGCCGTGCAGCTTTCAGGTAGCCTTTAGGCTTTCGGCAATGCCATCAAAGCAAACAAAACGCTTGCGGAACATGATTCCGCAAGCGTTTTTTTGTTGGAAGGCGCGGGCTGGGGCTACCTGAAAGTGTCGGCTTCAAACCGGCAGTTGGCGGTTACAGCTTGTGGCACAAATCGCCGAGGGCGAAACCTGGCCAATCGGGGTCGATATTGCGGCCGAAGGCGATAACTTTGAAGAGCTCGCCCATTTCTTGCGTGGCGAGGAGGGTTTGGCAGGCAGCGGCAGCGCGGATGTAGGCTTGGCTTTCCGGTTCGCCTTGGGCGGCCAGCAGGTCGGTGAGGCCGAGGTTGAGCAGGAAAGCAGCCTGGGTGGTGTAGCCGATGAGGTCGAGCCCGGCTTGGCAGGCGGCTTCGGCGATGGCGGTGAAATTTATATGGCAGGTGAGGTCGGTGAGGCCGACGTGCTCGAAGGGATTGTGCACGGCGTGGTGGCGGTAGTGGCCGATGAGGGTGCCGCCGCGGCGCTGGGGGTGGTAATACTGGGCGGCGTCGAAGCCGTAGTCGATAAAGAGCAGGGCGCCGCGCGTGAGGCGCTGGGCGAGGGTGCGGATAAAGGCTTGCTGGCGCAGGTGCAGTTCGCTGGTGTAGCCGTCGATGGCGGGCAGCAGCGCTTGGGCGGCGGGCAGCAGTTCGGCCGGCAGGGGAGCGCTTTGCCATTGGAATTGTTGGTTTGCATCCAGCCCTACGCCCATCAGCTGCCATTGGCCGCTTTGATAGCGCACGATATCGCAGGGCATGGCGTCGAGCACTTCGTTGCCGATGACGATGCCGTCGAATTCGGCGGGTAGTTCGGTGAGCCACGTGATTTGGTGCAGGTGCTGCGGCACGGTGTCGGTAAGGTGGCGGCGTTGGCGTTCGGCTAGGTCGGGGGAGACTTCAATGATGTAGTAGTGCCGGAGGCTACCTGAAAGCTTGCCGATCAGTTGGGTGGCCAGCTCGCCGGTGCCTGCGCCGAATTCGTAGATATTGCCGGCGGTTTGCGGCAGCAGGGATTGAAGCTGGACGGCGAGGGTTTGTCCGAACAGCGGGGTGAGCGCGGGGGCGGTGATGAAGTCGCCGGCCGCGCCGATTTTGTGTGCACCGCCGGTGTAGTAGCCATATTGCGGCTGGTAGAGCGCGAGCTGCATGAAGTCGGCAAAGGGCAGGAAGCCGTGGTTGGCCTGAATGCGTTGTTGTATCAGGCCACACAGTGCCTGTGAGGCGGCCAGCGCTTCGGAGCCGGGGGCGGGCAGGATAGGGCGGTTCATAGAGCAATTATGCGAATAATCTGGAAAACGTGCGCAATTATAAAGGCTTGCTGCCGGGAGGCAAAATCGGGGCTGCTCGGAAAACGGCAGGAGTGGTGATTGAGGCTAACTATCTTATGTAAAAACAGTTTGTTAATCGTGGATTTTTACGGTGTTTGTAATTGACCGATGCCGCTGCTTTGCCGTATAGTGTCGCTTCGTGGGGAATTGTGGGGCAAAGTGCCTTTTTAGTTCCAAAAATTAATCGAAGGTGGGAAAAAGTGTTTGGCGGCGTACATGAATTGAGCATCGACAGCAAGGGGCGCTTGGCGATTCCGGCCAAGTTCCGCGACTTGCTTGCGCGCCACTACACGCCGTCTTTGGTGGTTACCGTGGAAGCGCGCACGCATCTGGTGATGTATCCGGAAGCGGAGTGGCAGAAAACGGCGGAAAATTTGCAGGCGATGAATGTGTCGGGCAATCCGGCTGCCAGAATGTTCCGTGATTTGATGCTGAACCACGCCGAAACGCTGGATTTGGATGCTTCGGGCAGAATTTTGCTGCCGCCGAGCCTGCGCCGCCGCGTGCAGTTCGATAAAGAAGTAACGCTGGTGGGCCGTGCCGACCGGCTGGAGCTGTGGAACCGCGAACGTTGGGAAGCCAATATGAACGCAGTGCTGGATATGGATCCGGATGAATTGGCCGAACAGCTCGATAAAGCCGGATTCCGCCTATGAGCGCGCAGGAGTTGGCGCACGTTACCGTGCTTTTGCACGAGGCGGTGGATGCTTTGGCAGTGAAACCGGACGGCGTGTATGTGGACGGCACTTTCGGCCGCGGCGGGCATTCCCGCCTGATTTTGTCGAAGCTGGGTGCAAACGGGCGACTGGTGGTGTTCGATAAAGACCCGCAGGCGATTGCTGTGGCGCGGCAGCTGGCGGAAGCCGATAAGCGCGTACAAGTGGTGCACGGCGGGTTTGCCGGCTTTCAGGTAGCCTTAAAAGAATTAGGTATTGAAGCGGTGGACGGTGCGCTGTTTGATTTGGGCGTGTCTTCGCCGCAGATCGACGATGCCGAACGCGGCTTCAGCTTCCGCTACGATGCGCCGCTGGATATGCGGATGGATACCACACGCGGCCAAACCGCCGCGCAATGGCTGGCCGAGGCCGGTGAAGAAGAGATTCGCGAGGTAATCAGAGATTATGGTGAAGAGCGGTTTAACAGCCAAATTGCGCGCGCCATTGTGCAGCAGCGGCAAGAGCGCCCCATCCTTACAACCGGCCAGCTGGCGCAGTTGGCGGCACAAGCCGTCCGTACTCGCGAACGCGGCCAAGACCCGGCGACGCGGACGTTTCAAGCCATTCGGATTTTCATCAACCGTGAGCTTGAAGAAATAAGCGCGGTGCTGCCGCAGGCTGCAGGCTACCTGAAAACCGGCGGACGTTTGGCCGTGATTGCCTTCCATTCGCTGGAAGACCGGATAGTGAAACAGTTTATCCGCCGCCACAGCCGCCCGGCGCCGCTGCCCAAGTGGGTGATGTTGCGCGAAAGCGAACGCCCCGAACCGCCCTTGCGGGAAATCGGCAAAGCGCAGCGGGCTTCGGTAGCAGAAACCGCGGCCAATCCGCGCGCACGCTCCGCCGTGTTGCGTGTGGCCGAGCGGACGGCGGGAGAATTTGTAGATGAATAAGCTAAATATCATGCTGTTTGTGTTGGTGGTGCTCTCCGCATTGGGCGTGGTGTCGGTGCAGGACAGCTCGCGCGAATCGTTTATTGTGCTGGAAAAAGAGCACCAGCGGCAGGCAGATTTAGAAGAGGAATACCGCCGCTTGCAGTGGCAGCAGGCCAAGTTGGCTAACCATAGTTTCATCAAAGAGGCGGCTCAGCAGCAACAGTTGCAGCCACCCACCATGCAGAACACTAAAATCGTGCGTCTGCAATATTAAATAGGCGAATGAAGCTAATAAAAGTAGTTGAATAATATTAAAAAGCAGTTTTGCTGCCGTGTGGGCGGCAGCGTAGAGAGTAAATACCATGCTGATTAAAAGCGATTACAAGCCGCAGATGCGGCAGAAGCCAGTTAAGCAGAAGAAGCCGGTGAGCACCAATGGCCGGATTGCCTTTGTTTTGCTGGTTTTTGCTTTGGCTTTCGCCTCAGCGGCGGGCTGGAGCGTACATTTGCATACGGTGGAGCAAGACCGCCTGCAAACCGAAGGCAATAAGCGTTTTGTGCGCACTTTGGTGCAACAGGCCAACCGCGGCACGATTACCGACCGCAACGGCGCGGTGCTGGCCTTGAGCGCGCCCACCGATTCGCTGTATGCCATTCCTTCTGCCATGGACAAAATGCCCAGCCAGGAGCAGCTGGAACAGCTTTCCGAAATTATCGAAGTGCCGGTGGAAACCATTGCCGACCGCCTGGCGCGCACCAACAGCGATTTCGTGTTCTTGAAACGACAGATGAGCGCGGAAACCGCTGCCAAAGTGCGCGCTTTGAAAATTGAGGGTTTGGCCTTCCAAACCGAGCCCAAACGGCAATATCCGATGGGCAATTTGTTCTCCCACGTTATCGGCTTCACCAATATCGACGGCAAGGGCCAAGAGGGTTTGGAGCTTTCGCGTGAGGACGACCTGCGCGGCCAAGACGGCGCGCGCGTGGTGCTGCGCGACAATAAAGGCAATTATGTAGATCAATTGGATTCGCCGCGCAACCGCGATGCGGTAGACGGGCGCAATATGGTGCTCTCGCTGGATCAGCGTATTCAATCGCTGGCGCACGATAAATTGGCGCAGGCTGTTGCCTACCATCAGGCCAAAGCCGGCACCGCTGTGGTGTTGGATGCGCAAACCGGCGAAATCCTTGCTTTGGTAAACCTGCCGGATTTTGATCCGAACCAGCCCGGCGGCGCTGAAATTGCCCTGCGCCGCAACCGTGCGGTAACCGATATGATCGAGCCCGGCTCGGCTATGAAACCTTTCCCGATTGCCAAAGCCTTGGATTCGGGCAAAGTGAACGAAAATATGGTGTTCAACACCAATACTTATAATATCGGCCCGGCCACCGTGCGCGATACGCACAACTACCCTTCGCTCACCCTGCGCGGCATCATGCAGAAATCTTCCAACGTAGGCGTGAGCAAGCTTTCGGCCATGTTTAAGCCCGAAGAGATGCACGATTTTTATAAATCAGTCGGTTTCGGCCGCCGCATGCACTCCGGCTTCCCCGGCGAATCGCCCGGCCTGGTGCGCGACTGGCGCAATTGGCGGCCCATCGAACAGGCCACCATGTCGTTCGGCTACGGCTTGCAGATGAGCCTGCTCCAGCTGGCGCACAGCTACACCATCTTCACCAGCGACGGCAAACTTTTGCCGGTAAGCTTCCTGCGTCAGAGCACCGCGCCGCAGGGCGAGCAGGTGATTAAGCCTGAAACCGCACGCGCCATCCGCCGCATGATGGTATCCGTTACCGAGCCCGGCGGCACCGGTACGCAGGGTGCCGTGCCCGGTTTCAACGTGGGCGCAAAAACCGGTACCGCACGCAAGCTGGTGGGCGGCCGCTATGCCGACAACAAACACATGGCCACCTTCATCGGTTTCGCCCCTGCCGAGCATCCGCGCGTGATTGTGGCGGTGAACATCGACGAGCCCACCCAAAACGGCTATTACGGCGGCTTGGTGGCCGGGCCGGTGTTTAAAGACATCATGGCCGGTTCGCTGAATATTCTGGGCGTAACGCCCACCAAACCCGTGCAGCAAGTAGCTGCCAGATAAATCGGTGCTTGGAGCCGACCATGTATTGCTTGAAGGACAAACAGTTTGACTTGCCCGACAACTGCACCCTGCCGCCCGATGTGGCGGCGGGGTGCATTTTGCGTATGGACAGCCGCCTGGTGCAGCCGGGCGACGTATTCGTGGCCTGCCAGGGCGAATATGCCGACGGCCGAAACTATATTCCCGCCGCGATTGCCAATGGCGCAGCAATGGTGTTTTGGGACAGCGGCGACGGTTTCGCCTGGCGGCCGGAGTGGCAAATCGTCAATCTCGGCGTGCCACACCTGAAACAAAACGCCGGTCTGCTGGCAGCCAAGCTCTACGGCAATTTTTCAGGTAGCCTTTCTTGCTGGGGGGTAACCGGCACCAACGGTAAAACCTCGATTTCGCAATGGCTTGCCCAAGCCGCCGATTTGCTCGGCACGCCCTGCGCCATCATCGGCACGGTGGGCAACGGCTTTTGGGGGCGGCTCGAAGAAACCACCCACACCACGCCCAACCCCGTGCGCGTGCAAACCCTGCTGCACCAATTCAAACAGCAGGGCGCAAAAGCCGTAGCGATGGAAGTGTCCAGCCACGGCCTCGACCAAAACCGCGTGGTCGGCACGCCCTTTTCCTCCGCCATCTTCACCAACCTTACCCGCGACCACCTCGATTATCACGGCAGCATGGCTGCCTATGGCGCCAGCAAGGCCAAACTGTTCTATTGGCAGAGTCTTCAGCACGCCATCATCAATACGGACGACGAATTCGGCCGCGGGCTGGCCGCCGGGCTGCGTGCCGACCGCCCAAGCCTGAACGTGTACGGCTACGGCTTCAATGAACAAGCCGATATCCGCATCACCCGCTTTGCCGCTTCCGCCCAAGGTATGCAGGTCGCCTTCGATACGCCTTGGGGCAGCGGCGAAATCCACAGCCGGCTCTTGGGGCGGTTCAATGCGCAAAACCTTGCCGCCTGCGTCGGTCTGTTGTGCGCCGAAGGCTATGCGCTGCCCGACGTGTTGCGCGTGCTCGCACAAATCCGCCCCGCCACCGGCCGCATGGACTGCATCAGCCGCGCCGGCCGCCCGCTGGTGGTGGTGGACTATGCCCACACCCCCGACGCGCTGGAAAAAGCGCTGGCTACCCTGCGCGAAATCAAGCAGCAGGGCGCGAACCTTTGGTGCGTGTTCGGCTGCGGCGGTAACCGCGACCGCGGCAAACGCCCGCTGATGGGCAGCGCCGCCGCGCAGGGTGCGGATAAAGTGGTGATCACCAGCGATAATCCGCGCATGGAAGAGCCGCAAGACATCATCGCCGACATCCTGCCCGCCGTGCCGCAGCCCGCGCTGGTGGAGGCCGACCGCCGCATCGCCATCCAAACCGCCATCCGCCGTGCCGCGCCGCAGGATATCGTGCTGATTGCCGGCAAAGGCCACGAAACCTATCAAGACGTACAGGGCGAGAAGCACCATTTCTCCGATTTTGAAATCGCCGAAGCCGCGCTGGATGAGGCTACCTGAAAACAGGTGCATCGGATTTTCAGGTAGCCTGCCGTCCCGTAATATTTTCAATGGAATTCCCCATGCCCACACTCGATTTAGCTTTTGTCTGCCGCGCCCTGAACCTGCCCGCGCCGCAGCACAACCTCCCCATCCGCCGCGTCATCACCGACAGCCGCCAAGCCGCCGCTGCCGACGAGCACGGCACGGATTTGTTTGTTGCCTTGGTGGGCGATAAGCACGATGCCCACGATTTTGTGCCTGCCGTGTTGGCGCAGGGCGCTTGGGCGCTGGTATCGCGCCAAGACTGCGCCGCGCTTTCAGGTAGCCTGCCGGTGGCCGACACGTTGGCGGCGCTGCAAACCCTGGCTGCCGCTTGGCGCGAAGCAGTAAACCCGCTGGTGCTCGGCATTACCGGTTCTTCCGGCAAAACCACGGTGAAGGAGATGCTGGCCGCCATTCTGCGCCGCCAATTCGGCGAAGCGGCCGTACTGGCTACCGCCGGCAATTTCAACAACCACATCGGCCTGCCGCTCACCCTGCTTGCCCTGCGGCCGCAGCAGCGTTATGCCGTTATCGAAATGGGCATGAACCACTTCGGCGAGCTCGACGCGCTCACCCGCATCGCCCGCCCCGATGCCGCGCTGGTCAATAATGCCCTGCGCGCGCATATCGGCTGCGGTTTCGACGGCGTGGGTGATATTGCCCGTGCCAAAAGCGAAATTTACCGCGGGCTACCTGAAAGCGGCACGGCGCTAATTCCGGCGGAAGACGAATATGCCGAAGTGTTCCGCGCCGCCTGCCGCGCCCTGAGTTTGCGCCAAATCGAATTCGGTGTGGACAAGGGCGAAGTGCATGCCGAAAACGTCCAGCTGTTGCCCCTGGGCTGCCGCTTCGATTTGGTGTGGCAAAACCAACGTGCGGCAGTAGAGCTGCCGGTGCCGGGCAAACACAACGTGGCCAATGCCGTGGCTGCTGCCGCATTGGCTTTGCAGGCTGGCGTGGGGCTACCTGAAAGCGCTGCCGCGCTGGCCGGGTTTGCCAATATCAAAGGCCGTTTGCAACGCAAGGCCGGCCTGCGCGGCAGCACGATTATCGACGACACCTACAACGCCAACCCCGACAGCATGAAGGCTGCACTGGATGTGTTGGCTAAGCTGCCTGCGCCGCGCATTTTCGTGATGGGCGATATGGGCGAACTGGGCGACGACGAAGCCTCCGCCCTACATGCCGAAATCGGCCGCTATGCGCGGGATAAGGGCATCGAAGCCGCTTATTTTGTGGGCGATTTCAGCGTAGAGGCTGCCGAAGCTTTCGGCGCGGCCGGGCTGTGGTTTGCCGCCAAAGACCCGTTGCAGCAGGTGCTGGTGCACGAATTGCCGGAGCGGGCTTCGGTGTTGGTGAAAGGTTCGCGTTTTATGCAGATGGAAGAGGTGGTGGCCGCCTTGCAGGGCCATGAAGCGTAGGCCGCACGGCGGTTATCCGCTTTACCCGGCCAGCAACCACTACGACCCGATCCGCCGCCGGTTTTTCAACCCCGAGCCCAAACGCCGGCTGCAGCCGCTGGATTTCGGCGGGGCGTTTAAAATGCTCAGCCGCAAAGGCCGCTTCCCCGCGCAGCCGCTGCCGTTTGCCAAGCCTGATTTTGCCGCTTTCATGCGGCAGGAAAGGCTACCTGAAGACGAACAAAAGGCACGGTTTGTTTGGTTCGGCCATTCCACCCTACTGATGCGCGTGGCCGGGTTGAACATCCTCACCGACCCCGTGTTCGGTATGAGCGCCGCGCCGAACAATAAAATGTTCCGACGCTTCCAGCCGCCGCCCGCCGCGCCGAACGAACTGCCGCCGCTCGACATCATCCTCTACAGCCACAACCACTACGACCATTTGGAGGAATCCTTCGTGCGCAGCGTGGCAGACAGCGGGGTGCATTTCCTGGTACCGCTGGGCATGGAAGTGCTGCTGCGCCGCTGGGGCGTGAAGGCGGAAAACATTTCGGCGGCGGATTGGTATCAGAGCCATACTGTCGGCGGCGTAACATTCACCGCCACTCCCGCCCGCCACGACAGCTCGCGCAACCTGGCCGACCACAACCGTATGCTGTGGGCGGGCTGGGCTATCGAAGGCGGCGGGCAGCGGTTTTATTTCAGCGGCGATTCGTCCTATGGCAGCCACTTCGCCGACATCGGCCGGCATTTCGGCGGTTTCGACCTCGCCTTTATGGAAAACGGCCAATACGACCGCCGCTGGCCGGACAACCACATGTTCCCCGGGCAAACCGTGCAGGCCTCCATCGACGTGGGCGCGCGCCGCATGATGCCGATTCACTGGGGCGCCTTCAGCCTAGCCATGCACGATTGGGACGAACCCGTGCGTCGCAGCATCCCGCTGGCCATCGAACGCGGCCTGCCGGTGCTCACGCCGCTGATTGGGCAGGTGTTTGATGCGGATACGGAAACTGAATTGTGGTGGGAAGAGGTGTGAGCGGCTCGGGAAATTTCAGGTAGCCTCTTTTTAAAGGGTGGCTTGGTTTATAATGCCGCGTTTGCCTGTTTTACGGCGTGCGTAATACAGATAATTATGTTTCAGGTAGCCTTTTCTATGTTCAGGCTGCCTAGGTTAATTAAGCGAATTCAATTTAAATCAGGACAAGGCAGCGAGCCGCAAATAATGCAAAGTAATACGGCACGGCGAGACAATGCAGCACCAGTTTAAATTGAACTTACGAGAAATGATTTAAGGAAGTTTTATGCTTTTATGGTTGGCCAAACTCAGCAACTGGATTTCGGCGCTGAATATTTTCCAATACACCACTTTCCGCGCGGTGATGGCGGCGCTCACGGCGCTGGCGTTCAGCCTGATGCTGGGGCCGTGGACCATCCGCAAGCTCACCGAGCTCAAGGCCGGCCAGGCTATCCGCAGCGACGGGCCGCAAACCCATTTGGCCAAGGCGGGCACGCCCACCATGGGCGGGGTGCTGATTTTGGTGTCGATTACGGTGTCCACGCTGTTGTGGGGCAATGTGTCGCACCCATATATCTGGATTCTGCTGGGCGTGCTGCTGGGCACGGGCGCGCTGGGCTTCTACGACGACTGGCGCAAGGTGGTGTATAAAGACCCGCACGGCGTGTCGGCCAAATTCAAGATGGTGTGGCAGAGCAGCGTGGCGCTGGCGGCAGGGGTGCTGCTGTTTTATGTGGCGAGCAATTCGGCGAACAATATTTTAATCGTGCCGTTTTTTAAGCAGGTGGCGCTGCCTTTGGGCGTGGTGGGCTTTGTGGTGCTGTCGTATTTCACCATCGTGGGCACGTCCAACGCGGTCAATCTCACCGACGGCCTGGACGGCCTGGCAGCTTTCCCAGTGGTGCTGGTGGCCGGCGGGATGGCGGTGTTTGCCTATGCCACGGGGCACTGGCAGTTTGCACGCTATCTGCAGCTGCCCTTCGTGCCGGGGGCGAACGAGGTGATGGTGTTCTGCGCGGCCATGTGCGGCGCGTGTTTGGGCTTTTTGTGGTTTAACGCGGCGCCGGCGCAGGTGTTTATGGGCGATGTGGGCGCGTTGGCGCTGGGCGCGGCGCTGGGCACGGTGGCGGTAATCGTGCGGCAGGAATTTGTGCTGGTGATTATGGGCGGGCTGTTTGTGGTGGAGGCTTTGTCGGTGATGCTGCAGGTGGGCTGGTATAAGAAAACCAAAAAACGCATCTTCCTGATGGCGCCGATTCACCACCATTTCGAGCAGAAGGGCTGGAAGGAAACGCAGGTGGTGGTGCGCTTCTGGATCATTACCATCGTGCTGGTGCTGGTGGGTTTGAGCACATTGAAAATTCGTTAAACAGTTTTCAGGTAGCCTTATCGGGTTAAAGAGAGGCTACCTGAAAGCGGACACGGTAGGCTTCCGTGAAGCCGAAATCTATTGCAACCCAATTTAAAGAACCTAGGTTATGCTGCTACACATGTTGATTTTGCTGGCCTTTGCCAAAATGCAGGATTTCGCTGAGGACTCCTATGCCTGGCAATGGGCGCTGGCTTTTGCCGTTGTAACTTTTTTATTCGGCCTGTTTGGCGGCCCCCTGATTGCGGCAGCTATTTCTGCTGTGATTTGGGGCCTGTATTCATGGGGCTATTTCGCCCTGTTGCGGCAGATGGCAGACAGTTTGATTTTGTGGCTGATGGTGTGCATCGGCGGAATCATGCTGCCGTGGCTGCTGCTGATGAAGCTGCTGGCTAATACAGCCGCGCAGTAAGGCTACCTGAAAGCATAAGTCTCAACACAGTCAAAATGAGCGAAGCGAAACACTGAAAAGCAGCCGCCCGCCGGTGAATTGGGCGGCATGGAGAATAGAATGAAAAGCGAATGGCAAAACCAAAAAATCCTCGTGGCCGGGATGGGCGGCAGCGGCATTTCCATGCTGGATTTCCTGCGCCGCAAAGGCGCGGTGGTAGCCGCTTATGATGCCGACTTTCCCGCCGCCAAACAGGCCGAGCTGCAACAGCGTTTCCCCGGCCTGGCCTGCCACACAGGCTACCTGAAAACCGCATTGGCCGAAGGTTTCGACATTTTGGCACTCAGCCCCGGCATCAGCGAGCGTACGCCCGAAATCGAAGCCTTCAAACAGGCCGGCGCCCGTGTGCTGGGCGATGTGGAAATTTTGGCGCACGAGCTTTCCGGCAAGCGCGACAAAATCATCGCCATCACCGGCAGCAACGGCAAAACCACCGTAACCAGCCTGGTTGGCCATTTGTGCCGCGAATGCGGGCTGGATACCGTGGTGGCCGGCAACATCGGCACGCCCGTGCTCGAAGCCTATGAAGACCGGCAGGAGCAGAGCGCCGACGTGTGGGTGCTCGAACTTTCCAGCTTCCAGCTGGAAAACACCGACCATTTGAACGCCGCCGCCGCCGCCGTGCTCAATATTTCCGAAGACCACCTCAACCGCTACGACGACTTGCTCGACTACGCCCACGCCAAAGACAAAATCTTCCGCGGCAACGGCGTGCAGGTGATCAATGCCGACGATGCACTGTGCCGCGCCATGAAACGCAGCGGCCGCGAAGTGCGCCGCTTTTCGCTGCAGCAGGAAACCGATTATTGGTTTGACGCCGCATCAGGCTACCTGAAACACGGCGCGGAAACGCTGATTGCCGCCGCCGATATTCCGCTGCAAGGCCTGCACAACGCCGCCAACGTGTTGGCCGCGCTGGCTTTGTGCGAAGCAATCGGCCTGCCGCGTGCCGAACTGCTGCGCCATGTGCGCACCTTCAAAGGCCTGCCGCACCGCGTGGAAAAAATCGGCGAGAAAAACGGCGTGGTGTTTATCGACGACAGCAAAGGCACTAATGTGGGCGCCACCGAAGCCGCCATCGCCGGCCTGCAAAGCCCGCTGTTCCTGATTGCCGGCGGGCAGGGCAAAGGGCAGGACTTCACCCCGTTGAAAAACGTGCTGCCCGGCAAAGCCCGCGCTGTGTTGCTCATCGGCGAAGACGCACCGCAAATCCGCCGCGACCTGGCCGGCTGCGGCGTGGAGATGCTGGATTGCGCCAGCCTGCAGGAAGCCGTGCAAACCGCCTACCGCCTGGCCGAGCCCGGCGACATCGTGCTGCTCAGCCCAGCCTGCGCCAGCTTCGATATGTTTAAAGGCTATGCGCACCGCTCGCAAGTGTTCATTGAGGCGTTTGAGGCCTTGTGATGTTTTCAGGTAGCCTTTGCCCGAGCCGAAAGGCTACCTGAAAATGCTGCAGCGGCAGGCAAACCTGATTGGGAAAACACAAATGGTATTGCACACCTTTCTGGAAAACTTTCCGTGGCGCCGGTTTGGCACGCCTTATGAAACCCACGCCAAAGGAGTGCAGCAGAACATTTTGAATATATTGGCCGGCTCTGCGGTGGAAAAAGATTATGAGCGGCTGATTGACAGCTTGGAATCGCAGGCTTGGCTGGTGAAATTGTCGCCTTGGGGGCTGAAGGTTTGCCTGGCGTTGCTGGCGGAAGAGAAGCCGAATAAGGCCTGGTTGCTCAAAGGGATGCATACGCTGTTTGAAGCGGCCAACTATAGCGCCCAATCTCCGCAGGCCCAGGCATTTAAAGAAACCAAGGGCAAGGCGCTGAAATACGGCATATTTAAAGCCAAACTGTTCGATCCCGCCTTCGATGGCGCGATGGACGACGAATTTCTTAAAATAAGCAAAACATTAGACAGGCATTATTTACACGTGTCTGTTTTAGAATTGTTTGCGGCGAACCGCGCCCTGATAGCGGGTTTGGCTGATTCCGCAGATGAAGAAACCGCCAAGCAGGCGGCTCGGTTGGCGGAGGCGATTGCCCGCCCCAAGCAGTATCCTTGCAGTTAGCCGGCCGCAAATTTGAGTCGCAACAGATTTTTCAGGTAGCCTCTGCCCGAGCCGAAAGGCTACCTGAAACCTTGTTCCATTGATTTTTGAAGTAACTTGAAGTACCCGAATGATTACCGAATCCAAACTCCTCGACCGCAAAATCCTGCGCCACGGCCACACCATCGATCAATCGCTGCTGTGGCTGGTGGTGCTGATGCTGGGCTTCAGCCTGGTGATGGTGTATTCCGCCTCGGTGGCCTTTGCCGGGCAGGGCGGGGGCAATAAATGGGCGTTCCTCATCCGCCAGGCGGCCTATATTGCCGTGGGCGGCGGGGCGGCTTGGGTGGCGTTCCGGGTGCCGATGCGCACTTGGCAGAAGTATTCGATGGTGCTGCTGGTAATCAGCCTGCTGATGCTGATTGCGGTGCTGCTGGTGGGGCGCGATGTGAACGGCGCGCGGCGTTGGATTCCTTTGGGCGTGGCCAATTTGCAGCCGAGCGAATTTTTCAAGCTGGCGGTGATTCTTTATCTCTCCGGCTTTTTCATGCGCCGCGCCGAAGTGTTGCAGCATTTAAAGAAAGTGTGCTGGGTGGCGCTGCCGGTAGGTTGCGGGCTGGGGCTGATTATGCTGCAGCCGGATTTCGGCTCGTTTGTGGTGGTATCGGTGATCAGCGTGGGATTGTTGTTTTTGGTGGGACTGCCGTTTCGCTGGTTTATCGTGGTGGTGTTGGCCGGCTTGAGCGGCATGGTAACGCTGGTGCTGATTTCGCCCTACCGAATGGCGCGTGTTACCGCCTTCCTCGACCCGTGGGCCGACCCGCTGGGCAGCGGCTACCAGCTCACTCACGCGCTGATGGCCATCGGGCGCGGCGGCTGGACGGGCGTGGGCTTGGGCGCAGGGCTGGAAAAACGCTTCTACCTGCCTGAGGCGCATACCGATTTCATCACCGCCGTGATCGGCGAGGAGTTCGGCTTTCTCGGCATGATGCTGCTCACCGCCTGCTATTTGTGGCTGGTGTGGCGTTCGTTTTCCATCGGCAAAATGGCGCGCGATTTGGAGCAGTTTTTCGGCGCGTTTGTGGCCAGCGGCGTGGGCATCTGGCTCGGGATTCAGAGTTTTTTCAATATCGGCGTGAACATCGGCCTGTTGCCCACCAAGGGGCTGACCCTGCCGCTGATTTCCTTCGGCGGCTCGGCGCTGGTGGCCATGCTGATAGCCGTGGCGCTGCTGCTGCGGGTGGATTATGAAAACCGGCGCAAAATGCGCGGTTTTGAAGTGTGAGGAGCCGAATATGGGCGTGAAAACCTTTTTGCTGATGGCCGGCGGCACCGGCGGGCATATTTTTCCCGCGCTGGCGGTGGCCGCCGCGCTGCGCGAACGCGGGCACAAGGTGGTGTGGCTGGGCAGCGAGGGCGCGATGGAAACGCGCATCGTGCCGCAGCACGGTATTGAAATCGAAACCCTGGCCATCAAAGGCGTGCGCGGCAACGGCCTCAAGCGCAAGCTGATGCTGCCGTTCACGCTGTGGTACACCATCCGTGCGGCGCGGCGCATCATCCGCAAGCATCGGGTGGACGGCGCCATCGGCTTTGGCGGCTTCGTGACCGTGCCCGGCGGCGTGGCCGCCAAGCTGTGCGGCGTGTCGCTGGTGATTCACGAGCAAAATGCCGTGGCTGGGCTTTCCAACCGGATTTTGGCCAAATTGGCCAGCCGCGTGCTGTATGCCTTTCCCAAGGCGTTTAGTGATGAAAACGGGCTGGTGGGCAATCCCGTGCGTGCCGATATTGCCGCACTGCCCGCGCCAGAAGAGCGGTTTGCTGAGCGTTCAGGTAGCCTGAAGCTGCTGGTTACCGGCGGCAGCTTGGGCGCGGATATTCTCAACCGCCTGCTGCCCGAAGCGCTGGCCCTGCTGCCTGCCGAGCAACGTCCCCAAGTGCGCCACCAAAGCGGGCGCGGCAAGCTGGAAGGTTTGCGCCAGCGTTATGATGAAGCCGGTGTGCAGGCCGAATGCAGCGAGTTTATCGACGATATGGCGGCGGCCTACGGCGCGGCGGATTTGGTGGTGTGCCGCTCCGGCGCGCTCACCATTGCCGAGCTGGCCGCGGCCGGCGTGGGCGCATTGCTCGTGCCTTACCCCTATGCGGTGGACGACCACCAAACCGCCAACGCCCGTTTCGTGGCTGCCGGCGAGGCCGGGCTGCTTTTGCCGCAGAGCGAGCTGACGGCGGAGAAACTGGCTTCGGTGTTGGGCGGCCTCAACCGCGACACTTGCCGCCAATGGGCGCAAAACGCCCGCCAAATGGCCAAACCGGATAGTGCGGCCAAGGTGGCGGAAGCTGCGCTGGCAGCAGTGGGCAGATGATCGGTTTGAGGCTACCTGAAAAGCGGTTTTGAAGTTTCAGGTAGCCTCAAACAGTAAAGGGAGCTCAATGTTCGCTTGCTTGGGAAGTAAAAGTCGCCGCCAAACCAAACAATTTGAATGTGCTGTTGGTATGCCTGCTTGATGATTAGTATGGCCGATGGCTGAAAGGTTTTGCTGAGGCAGTGCTCTGGGCAGCTATTTTTCAGGTAGCCTCAGCTGCAATATAGATTTTTCTACTGCCTGCGTTGTATCGAAAAATGTTTATCCGCTATACAATAGCGGTTTTGTCTGCAAAGGCTGCCCGAGAAGCAGTGATAAATATGAAGCAACGAGTAAAACGCATCCATTTCGTCGGCATCGGCGGCTCTGGCATGTGCGGCCTGGCCGAGGTGCTGTATAAAGAATTCGACGTATCCGGCTCGGATCAGGCACAAAGCGCGGTAACGCGCCAGCTGGCCGATATGGGCATCAAGGTGTTCCACGGCCATGCGGCAGAGCATATCGAAGGCGTGGACGTGGTGGTTACCTCCACCGCCATCAAGCCGGATAATCCGGAAGTGTTGGCCGCCCGTGAGGCAGGCATCCCGGTGATTCCGCGCGCCATGATGCTGGCGGAGATTATGCGCTTCGGCCAGGGCATCGCCATTGCCGGTACGCACGGCAAAACCACCACCACCAGCCTCACCGCCTCCATTCTCACCGCCGCCGGCCTCGACCCGACCTTCGTTATCGGCGGCAAGCTCACCGCTGCCGGCACCAACGCCAAGCTCGGCGGCGGGCAGTATATTGTGGCCGAGGCCGATGAATCGGACGCCTCTTTCCTGTATCTCACGCCCGTGATTACCGTGGTGACCAATATCGACACCGACCACATGGACACCTACGACCACAGCGTGGACAAACTGCACCAGGCCTTTGTGGAATTTGTGCATCGTATGCCGTTCTACGGCAAGGCATTTTTGTGTATCGACAGTGAACATGTGCGCGCCATCCTGCCGGAGATTCAGAAACCGTTTGCTACCTACGGTTTAGACGAAACCGCCGATATTTACGCCGATAATGTGCACAGCGAAGGCGCGCAGATGTGCTTTACCGTGCACCTGAACAAACGCCCGATCGCGCCGTTTGAAGTGCGGCTGAATGCGCCGGGGCGGCACAATGTGCTCAATGCGCTGGCTGCCATCGGTGTGGCGCTGGAGTGTGGCGCGGACGTGGAAGCCATTCAGCGCGGCCTGGCCGGTTTCGGCGGCGTGGGGCGGCGCTTTCAGAGCTACGGCGAAGTCAAGCTGCCGCAAGGCGGCAGCGCCTTGGTGGTCGACGACTACGGCCACCATCCGGTGGAAATGACTGCCACGCTCTCCGCTGCACGCGGTGCTTATCCAGAACGCCGCCTGGTGTTGGCATTCCAGCCGCACCGCTACACCCGCACCCGCGATTTGTTTGAAGATTTCGTACGCGTGCTGAACACCGCCGATGCGGTGGTGCTGACCGATGTATACGCCGCCGGCGAAGAGCCGATTGTGGCCGCCGACAGCCGTGCGCTCACCCGTGCCCTGCGCGTGGCCGGCAAGCTGGAGCCGATTTACTGCGCTGATGTGGCCGATATGCCCGCCACCTTGCTTAATATGCTGCAAGATGGCGACCTGCTGCTGAATATGGGCGCAGGCAGCATCAATAAAGTACCGCAGGCTTTGCGGGATTTAGCAGCGCATGGATGATTTCCTGAAACGCCGCCAAGAGGCGCGGCAGCGTGCCGCTGCTTTTTGGCAGAGTTGGCAGTGGGAGCAGCCCTGGCAGGCCGGCGGCGGTTGTGTGGCGCTGGTGAATAGCGGAAACTATCTGCTGCACCACTATTTCCCCGGCGTGTTTTTGCAGGCCGTGTCGGATTATGCTGTTGATGCCGGCGCTAAATTTCAGGTAGCCTTCAGTAGCGGCGGCCGGTTGGAGCCGATGGCCGATGCAGTGTTGCTGGCCGAGGCTGCACCGCCGGGTTTGCCCTTCGGCGTGCAGGCCTTGCTGCGGCGCTGCCGGGCTGACGAACTGCCGCAGCGCCGGGCTGGTTTTGGCAAAACGCAGCTTTCCGGCAGCCAATTTCAGGTAGCCTGTGCGCCGGGCAGCGATGGTTTGGTGCATTTACAGGTGTTTGTGAACGATAATCCTGATGGCACGGATGCCGACGACCGCCGGTTGGCGGTGTGGCTGCTTTTGGCGCAGGCCTTGGGGCAGTGGGATTTAAACGTGAAAACCGGCTATGTGGAGCTGGTGGAGCAGCCGCCTCGGGGTGGGCTGCCGTTGGCCGAGCTGCCCGCTGCTTTTGATAAGTTGTGGCGTGCCCAGCTGGGGCACAACGGCGTGTATCCAAGCGGCGAGGCGGAATTCCGCGTGTATGGCGCGGAAAACGATGATGGCGAGCCGGCCAAGATTTTGGTGCGCAACGAATCGGCTGCTTCGCTGCTGGGGCGTGCCGATTTGGCCTGGTGTTTGAGTGTGCGCTGTGAAGTGTACGACGACATGAGCCAGGCTCTGGCGCAGGAACTGGCACACGAGTTTTCCGGCTGCGTCGGGCAGCATGAGCAGGGTATTCTCACCGCCATGCTGGCCGATGCGGAAAAAGGCGAATACACCGCCTTTGCCATGGTGGCCGAGCCGGAAGGATTGTGGGAGAAGGTACGGGAAATCACCGCACGCTACGAGCGGCTAGACGCACGGGTCAACTGTGTGTTCGACCCGTCATGGCGGCATTACCGCTTGCAAGGATAAAAGATGACGAAATCAGATACCAACGAAGCCGCAGGCCGGCACAGCCTGAGCGAATGGCAAGATAATGCTCATTGTTTCTGGACGGTGTGGCGGCGCGAAGAGGCGCGGCTTGCAGCGCTGGAAGACCCGGTGGCCTTTGTTACCGAGGCCAACAACCTGCTGCACGAATACTGCCCCGGTGTGGTGGTGGAATTGGAAGGGCCGCCGGCCGACGGCGCGCTGGTGTTCAGCGCCAACGGCGATTTGGAACACTTTCCGCAAGTGCTGGCGCTGATTGCCACGGCGGCGGAATCCACCGAGCGTTCGGTGCTGTGTTTCCGCCAGCGGCTGGGCTCGCCGGAGCAGTTTGCCATCCGCATGGGCGGCGTGGAAATGCAGGCGGCGGATATTTTGGTGCGCTGCGAAGAATGGCGCGGCCTGCCTGCGCTGGACGTGGCTTTTGCCAAACCGCCCAAAGAGGAAGATTTGGAAACTGCGCAGCGGCTGGCGCTGATTATGCTCGACCATGTGTTGGGCGAGTGGGATGCGGTGGTGAAAGTGGGTGCACTGGATTTTGTAGATCCTGTGCCGCCGGAAGCCGTGCCACTACACAGGCTACCTGAAAAATTAGACGAAGTCTGGAAAGCCCTGGGGCGCGATGCGCTCTATCCCGAGCCGGAATGGCAGTATACCGCCTATCAGCGCGATGAAGACGAAGAAAACGAACAAGATGCCCTGGTGCTGCTGCGCAATGAATCGGCCAACGGCCTGCTTGGCCGGGCGGATATGGGCTGGTGCGTTTCCGTGCGCTGTGAAATCAACGGCGAAGACGCGCTGATGGCGGCCTACCGGCTGCAAGACGAGTTCGACGCCGAGGCCTGCCATCAACAGCAAGGCATCGGCACGATTGCCGTCACCAACCTCACGCGGGGCGAGCGCACCATATTTGCCGCCACCGGCGAGCCGGAGCGCCTCATGGCAAAAGCGCAGGCACTGTGCGGGCAGTTTGCCGAACTCAAGCCGCAGGCCGCGTGCGAATACGACCCGAGCTGGCGGCATTACCGGTTTTAAGTTTTCAGGTAGCCTTTCAGACGGGCGTTTGATGGGGCTACCTGAAAGTAGAAGTAAGAAAGAAGCAAAGCAAATGAACAAGCAGTTTGGCAAAGTGGCCGTATTGAACGGCGGATTTTCCAGCGAGCGCGAAGTGTCGCTCGACAGCGGCGCGGCCGTATTGGCCGCCTTGCGGAGCCGGGGCATCGATGCCCATCGGTTCGACCCGAAAGAACAAGACATCCTGCAACTGAAAGCGCAGGGTTTTCAGGTAGCCTTCAACGTGCTGCACGGCACTTACGGCGAAGACGGCACCGTGCAGGCGCTGCTCGATTCCATCGGTATCCCCTACACCGGCTGCGGCATGGCCGCCTCCGCACTGGGCATGGACAAATACCGCTGCAAACTGATTTGGCAGGCACTCGGCCTGCCCGTACCCGATTTCGCCGTATTGCACGATGATACCGATTTTACCGCCGTGGAAGCCGAGCTCGGCCTACCGATGTTTGTGAAGCCCGCCGCTGAAGGCAGCAGCGTGGGCGTGGTGAAAGTGAAGCAGGCGGGCGAGCTGCCCAAAGTGTATCGCGAGTTGCGCGAACGCCATCTGCACGGCGAAATCATCGCCGAACGCTTTATCGACGGCGGAGAATACACTTGCGCTGTGCTCGGCCAACAGGCACTGCCCAGCATCCGCATCATCCCCGCCACCGAGTTTTACGATTACGACGCCAAGT
>CAUPYH010000016.1:0-29899 GCA_963515595.1 uncultured Eikenella sp.
GCAAACCTGCAAACCTGCAAACCTGCAAACCTGCAAACCTGCAAACCTGCAAACCTGCAAACCGTAAGCCCCTGCCTGCCCTAGTGTTGGGCGCACTCTTCCTGACCCTGTCTGCAGGCGCGCAGGCCGCCGACCACTTCGTCAGCGTCGACGGTGCAACCGGCGGCAACAACTACAATAACGATGCCGCCGCCCCGGGTTCCAAAAACATTGCCATCGGAGAAAATGCAAGAATTAACGGCGGCGGCCTTAATGCGGTAGTCGTCGGCTATGATGCCGAAGCGTTAAATAACAGCACTACCGCATTGGGTTCGGGTGCCAAGGCAAACGGATGGCGTTCCGTGGCCGTGGGGAATGAGGCAAAGGCGTTGGAAACAGGATCGACCGCGATAGGCGACCATGCCAAGGCATCGGGCGGCACCTCAACAGCCGTGGGCGTATCCACTTTTGCAACAGGTACCTCCGCAACGGCCATCGGCCATTCGAATGATGCAACAGGAAGTTATTCGTTTGCTGCAGGTTATCGGAGCAAATCTTCCGGCAACTCCGCAACGGCCTTGGGCTTCAGAGCCAATGCATCGGGTGCATCTTCAATAGCATTCGGCGTCGACGCCGAATCTTCCGGCAACTCTTCAATGGCGGCGGGCTACGAAGCCAAATCCATCGGCGCATCTTCAGCGGCGCTGGGCTACAAAGCAGAATCTGCGGGTAACTCCGCGCTGGCATCGGGCTACGAAGCCAACGCATCGGGCGACTATTCTTCCGCATCGGGCTACAAAGCCGCCGCTTCCCGTCAACACGCTTCCGCGTTCGGTTCGCAGTCCCGCGCGACTGCCGACCATGCCGCCGCACTGGGCTATAACGCCGTGGCCGACATTGCCGGCGGCGTAGCCTTGGGCGCAAATTCCAAAACTTCCGCTAATGCGGGCGCGGCAGGCTACGACCCGCTGGGCAGGGGACAGACCGCCGCCGCATGGCAATCCACCGCCGCCGGCGTTTCGGTGGGCGATGCGGCAGGCGGCATTACCCGACAAATCAACAATGTGGCCGCCGGCACGGAAGACACCGACGCGGCCAACGTCGCCCAGTTGAAAGCCTTGGAAGACAAACTCGGCGCGGGGCAGAACGCCTCGTTCGGCCAGCTTGACGGCAGAATCCGCGACGTCGGCAAACGCGCAGATGCCGCCGCCGCATCCGCCATCGCCCAAAGCTCCATCCCGCAGGCCACCAAGGCGGGCGCGTCGGGCATCGGCGTGGGCACGGGCGTTTACGGCGGCCAGTCCGCCATCGCCGTCGGCTTCTCCGCCGTCAGCCAAAGCGAAAGCTGGGTGTTCAAAGGCAACGTGTCGGCCAACAGCAAAGGCCGCTTCGGCGCAGGGGCGGGCGCGCTGTACCAGTGGTGATTTTCATGCCGTGCAACCTGTGCGCGGTATGAATGGTAAAAGGCTACCTGAAATGTAAAAAGCAGCCTGCATTTGGGTTGGCAAAGCGCGGCGGCTTTTCCCAATTTCAGGTAGCCCGAAAGCCGTCCGGAAGGGCTGCCTGAAACATCGTCAGCCGCCCCGGCCCCCTCCCCGCAGGGATTGCTGTCATCCGCCGTTTGCCGTATAAAACCGAAGTGCAGCTGCTTTTTCAGGTAGCCCGCATTGCTACCTAAAGGCCGTCTGCAAAGCAGCCTGCAACCCAATCCTTACCCCGTAAAGGAAAACCCCGTGAGCAAACAACACACCTACCGCGCCACCGTCGAATGGACGGGCAATCTGGGCAGCGGCACATCGTCCTACACCGCCTATTCGCGCGATTACACCGTCCGAATCGCCGGTAAACCCGACTTGTTCGGCTCGTCCGACCCCGCCTTTCGCGGCGACGAACACCGCCACAACCCCGAAGACATGCTGCTGGCCGCCGTTTCCGCCTGCCACAAACTCTGGTATCTGCACCTGTGCAGCGCCGCCGGCATCACCGTTACCGCCTACACCGACCACGCCGAAGCCGTGATGGACGAAGGCAGCCGCACGCAGCCGGGCAGGTTCGTCAAAGCCACGCTGCGCCCGCAGGTCACCATCACCCAAGCGCAGCACGTCGAACAGGCCAAAGCCCTGCACCACGAAGCACACCGCCTGTGCTTTATCGCCAATTCGTTGAATTTCGAAGTGGAATGTGAGTGTGAGATTACGGTGGAATGAGGGACTGAAAAGCAGCCTGCACCCCATTCCCCACCGAAAGACCCGAACCATGTGCAATTACTGCGCCGACCTGCGCGCCGCCGACCGCCTGGCAGACGGCACGCTGGCCGACATCACCCTCGCCTACGCCAAAGTCCTGCGCATCAGCCCCGACTATGTTCAAACCTTCGCCCGCAGCGGCTACATCATCGACACCGACCCGCAGGGCAACCGCCGCCTGCACGGCTGGTACGATTTCCTGACCCACTATTTCCAATGCACACACTGCAAAGCCGTGTTCGAGATTGATGCCGAAACCTACCACGGGCGCGGGGGTGAATGGAAAATGCTGGAAGTAGCGGCCAAGCGTTTTCAGGCTACCTGAAAACAAAAGCAGCCTGCACCCCAATTCAAAACCCTTTCAGACGGCCTGAACCCGTCCGTTTCCAAGATAAGGAAACCCTATGGACTACCCCGCCCTGCTCGCCGTCCTGCAACAACACGCCAATCCCGAACGCGCCGTGCCGATGCAGGCATACATGAAACACCGTTTTGCCTATTTCGGCATCGGCAAACCAGAGCTTGCCCGCATGTGCCGCCCGTTTTTCAAAGACGCCGCCAAACAGCCGGTCGATTGGAATTTTGTGCGCCGCTGCTGGGACGACCCGCACCGCGAATTGCAATACGCCGCGCTCGAATATCTGAAAAAAATGCAGCAGCACCTGACCCCGCAGGACATCCCGCGTTTGCAAACGCTGATTACCGAAAAATCATGGTGGGACAGCTCCGACGTACTCGACCGCATTGTCGGCGACATCGCCCTGCGCCACCCCGAAGTCAACACCGTCCTATTGGCATGGAGCACGGACGACAACATCTGGCTGCGCCGCGTCGCCATCGACCACCAACTGCTCCGCAAACAGCACACCGACACCGCGCTGCTGGAAAAAATCATCTGCAACAATCTGGGGCAAAAAGAATTTTTCATCAACAAAGCCATCGGCTGGGCATTGCGCGATTACAGCAAAACCAACCCCTCATGGGTACAAGGCTTTATCGACCGCCACCGGCACGAAATGGCCAAACTGAGCCTGCGCGAAGCGGGGAAATATTTGCCGCCGAAGGTCGTCTGAAAAGCTGCCTGAAATCCCGTTTAACCTGAATGCAAAGGAATCCCTATGTCAGTCCAATCCCGAATCCGCTACACCGTCCCTGCCGACATCCAAACCGTGTGGCGCACCGTTACTTCACTGACCGACTACGCATGGCGCAGCGGTTTGGCCAAAATCGAACGGCTGGACGACACACAGTTTGTCGAGCACACTCAATCGGGCGCGGCAACACTGTTTCGCGTTACCCAAACGCAGCCGCCGCATTTATGGGCGTTTGACATGGAAAACGACTATTTTTCCGGACATTGGACGGGACGTTTTACCGCATTGGACGACAACCGCACCGAGTTGGATTTTGCCGAAGACATTACGCTGAAAAAATGGCTGCCGCGCTGGCTGGTCAAATTTTATCTGCGCCGGCAGCAGCAGAAATACCGCTGCGATTTATGCCGCAAATTGCAAAACGTTTAAGCACGCAAAAAGCAGCCTGCACTTTGTTTTATTACTGTGCAGGCTGCTTTTTGTGTTTCAACTTCGTTAAAGCGCGCGCTTTCAGGCGGCCTTATCGGGGCGGCCGTCCCAAAACATGATTGTTACAATTCACGCGCCATGAATTGCTGAGCGCCCAGTGGTAATCGATGATGATGCCTTCCGAATCGGTGAAAAAGGTGCGGTCGCTGTGCTGGCCGTAGCAGACGTTGCTGTAATAGTTGGTGATGACGGGGCCGTTTTGGCTGCTGCCTTGGTATTCGCGGCCGCCAGGGTAATAGTAGGTGAAACGCCAGAAATAGGAATAGCGGTTTTCGCCCACCTTGATGCGTGCAGTGTCGGGCGCGCGGCCGTAGCGTTCGTAAACGATATCGATGGGTTTGCCGACATAGCGTTTCATGCTGGAATCGAGGCTGGAGCAGGCGGCGGACAGGCAAACAAGGCCGGCCAGAAGTGCGGTACGGACAAAGGAAACGGACATGGCGTTCTTTCTTCGGGTAAAACAAAGTGCGGGATGATAAAGAAAGAAAATAAATCGGGCAAGGCGGCCGTCTGAAAAAGCAGCCTGCACATTCTATCAATGCACGGCAAATCCGGATATTCGACTCCGCCCCGTTCGGTATAATCCGTGCAGGCTGCCTCCAAAGCGCAGTTTCAACACAGCAAAACCACCAAGCCACAAGGAGACACCCATGAGCAAACAACACACCTACCGCGCCACCGTTGAATGGACAGGCAATCTGGGCAGCGGCACATCGTCCTACACCGCCTATTCGCGCGACTACACCGTCCAAATCGCCGGAAAACCCGACCTGTTCGGCTCGTCTGACCCCGCCTTTCGCGGCGACGAACACCGTCACAACCCCGAAGACATGCTGCTGGCCGCCGTTTCCGCCTGCCACAAACTCTGGTACCTGCACCTATGCAGCGCCGCCGGCATCACCGTTACCGCCTACACCGACCGCGCCGAAGCCGTGATGGACGAAGGTAGCCGCACGAAGCCGGGCAGGTTCGTCAAAGCCACGCTGCGCCCGCAGGTTACCATCACCCAGGCACAGCACGTCGAACAAGCCAAAGCCCTGCACCATGAAGCGCATCATTTGTGTTTTATCGCCAATTCGTTGAATTTTGAAGTGGCGTGCGAATGCGAGATTACGGTGGCTTGAGGGCTTTCAGGTAGCCTTTCCCTCCGCAAAGTCCCAACAACAAACCCGACAAAATTTTTCAAAAACTCCCGTGGCTGCCTTTTGGATTGGCTCAGTGGTAGCAACATATGAATCCATATACTGGCTGGCACAATATGAGCGACTTCTGTTTAGCTTTGGCTACGCTCTTCGCAATTTGGTTTATCGAAGAAGATTTGGCCTCTCAGACATTTAAATTAAATTCAAACGGCACAGCATATCTAACCAGAAAGTTGGTCTTTAGCATTTTATATCAAATCTTCAACTGATAAATCATTAAACCACTGTTGATACAGTTTGATCAGCCGTTTGTTAGTAGCCTGAATATATTTTGCCGCAGCCGCTTTATCTTCGCTTGCATCTAATGTCAGACTGAAAGCATCTAATTTATCTTCATCTAAGGCAAAAGCGGATTTGATTAATTCACGTTCTTCGTTTTCGCTGTTTTGGTAATGCTGCACAAAATCACCATCACTTTTCGAACGGTTCATGCTGAATGGCAAAGCCATCTGGTTGCCAATACCGCGTTGGAATATTTTGCATAAACTGGTGTATTTCCTCAGCCCTCTGCCTTGCGCATTCAGTGCGGCGCTGGGCAGCATATGGTCGTAATCCCAAGGGCGGTTGTGGGTTTCCCACAGAGTTTTGTTGGAAGGATCGTATTCTGACATATCACAAAGCTGTTTACGTTGGATATAGACTAGAAATTCCTGCATATGCCATAGTTTGGAGCCAAAATTGGCAAAGCGCAGATCTTCGTCGTTCTGATAGGTAAGCAGCTGCCACAAATTATGAAAGTTGGTATTCGAGTTTCCCATTGCTTCAAAAGCTGCGTTGATCTTCTCCTCGAGTTTTTCTTCCAATTCTTTGGGTTTAGTCAATTGGAACAATCTGTCCTCTATATTTAAGTCCTCAAATGTCCACTCCTGCCAAGGTTTCTGAGCTTCAGGGGTGAATTGTAAATGCCAAAGTTGTCGGCAAACACGGTCTTTGCTGTTACTAAACCAATGAATAATTAATGAAATGGCCAAAATCCTTTTGGCATCTTTTTCTGATATTTCCGAATAATCGAACTCTGCTGCCAGCATAATCCACCATAGGAACACTTCCTGACTGCGCCAAGCAATGCTGCTGCGCAAATAAGGCGGCAGGCCGAAGCTTTTATCTTTGTATAGCAGATGGTCTTCAATCCATTTGATGGCTTCGGGGAACTGTTTTTTCAGGTAGCCTTTGATAATATCCTCATTCGTACCCTCTTTGAAAATATTACGGATTTGCTGTGACGTTAAGATAGGCTGGTATTTTTCCTTTTCCTGCATCAAGGCAGCACGAATGCCGAGGTTGATTAGGCGCGCCTCACTCACCGGCAATTTCTCGATTTGACCGATTACTTCTTTCTCCACGTCAGGATAATAGGCTTTAATCATGGAATAACGCAGCTCTTCCTGATCAATCGGTGTACCACGGTTATTGATGCGGCTGAAAATTAGCTCGATGTTTTCTATGAACTTCCCATCTTCATTCTCATTGCTACTGTTTGGTGGGTCGAAGGCAATGGTAATAGCGGGAATAACCGTATCTACAACAGGGGAGAAGGCAGCAGTTATTTCCTGCTGATTATCTGGGTTTTTCAGGTAGCCTGACAGGCTCTGTTCTGCTTCATGAGTATTACCCTGCTTCTCTTTTCGAGTATTTAACCAGTTGTCGATTTTTTCTACCCAAGGATTGCGGATAATCTCATCCCAGTTAAACCCTTCTGCAGTTAAATTTTGCAACAGTAAACCGACAGGTATCGGCAGCGTGGTACGCCAAGGGATACCTTTCGCTACCAAGGGATATTGGTCATTCCCACAGCATTTTTGGTAAGTTTCGCGGAATGCTTCCATTTGGCTGTGGCTGATTCGACCGGAAGATTCATCAACATCGTAGCCCCATGGGTGAGCGCTGGTGGTGACGCGAAACAAGAATTTGCGCGAATGTGTGGCTTTACCCCATTCGTCATTACCTTTCAAATCGTACCAAAGCATGGTTTGGGTTTTCGAATAGCCGTATTCAGGTAAATCAAACGCCATAGCAATAGCATTGCAGCGTTGTTGCCCGTCCAAAATATGATGGGTAACCAGTGTTTCATTTGGGTTTGCCTCACCAAATTTACTGATTTTGCTGCCCTGCGCTCGGATATAGTTGCTCAATAAGATTGATCCGATGGGGAAGCGGCGCAAAATAGAATCCCATAAAAATTCGATTTGATCGGGTTTCCACACAGCGCCACGCTGCAAAGCCGGCAATCTGGCAACAATGTCAGATTTGGCCTGCGGCAGGTCAATTTGCCAAGCGGCGATTTGCGGTAGCGAGAGGGTTACAATTGGTTTTGAGGCAGTCATAAAAACTCGTGAATAGGGGGATTAAAGAGTAAATGTTGGGTGGGGCTGGCTGGAGGGGCAATACAGGTTTTTACTGTCACGCGTGCTTTGGATGCCTACCCAGTCGAAACGCAGATTCTATTGCGCTTGGATACCTCCAAACTACTTACACGGCTTGTCCATCGATAGCTGCAAGGATTATACAGCGCACTGCCTTCAGTGAAAGAGGCTACCTGAAAACCGTTTGGCCGGTTTCAGGTAGCCTCTTTTGCCTTATGCCTTATGCCTTTTCCCTCTAAGCATATTGCCAATGCTTCTTTCTCAAGCTGCGCGGCGGTTTCTATAATGGCCGCCTGTTTTCAATTTTGCCTAATTATGAACTGGTCTTATTTTTGGCGTGTGGCGCCGAAGTTTGCCGATGCCGCGCTGATTACGTTGAAGCTGTCGGCCTACAGCATTGCGCTGTCGCTCCTGCTGGGGCTGGCGGTGGCGGTGGTGACGGCCTACCGCGTGCGGCCGCTGTATTGGCCGGCGCGGGCGTATATCGAGCTTTCGCGCAACACGCCTTTGCTGATCCAGCTGTTTTTCCTGTATTACGGCCTGCCGAAGGTGGGCATTAAGTGGGACGGCTTTACCTGCGGCATCCTGGCGCTGGTGTTTTTGGGCGCGAGCTATATGTCGGAGGCGCTGCGGGCGGGTTTGCTTTCGGTGCCCAAGGGACAGGTGGAGGCGGCTAAGGCGATTGGTTTGTCGCGCTGGCAGGTGTTCCGCTTTGTGGTGCTGCCGCAGGCTTGGGCGGTATCGGTGCCGGCGGTTGGGGCGAATGTGCTGTTTCTGATTAAGGAAACTTCGGTGGTGAGCGCGGTGGCGGTGGCGGAATTGATGTTTGTTACCAAAGACATCATCGGCATGGACTATAAAACCAATGAGGCGCTGCTGCTGCTGTTTATCAGCTACCTGATTATTCTGCTGCCGGTGTCGCTGCTGGCGCGTTGGGCGGAAAGAAGGCTGCGGGAGGCGAAATATGGTGCTTGAATGGCTGTTTGCCGGCCAGAATGCGGCGCGTTTGGCGCAGGGCTTGTGGCTCACGGCGAAGATTTCGTTGATTTCGGTGGCGCTTTCCTGCGTGCTGGGCACGCTGTTCGGGCTGCTGATGCGGGTGCGCCATCCGCTGGTGCGTTTTGTGTGCGCGTTGTATTTGGAAACGGTGCGGATTGTGCCGATTTTGGTGTGGCTGTTTGTGCTGTATTTCGGGCTTTCGGCTTGGACCGACATCCATTTGAGCGGCGTGTGGGTGTGCATTTGGGTGTTTGTGGTTTGGGGCACCGGCGAGATGGGCGATTTGGTGCGCGGTGCGCTGGAATCGATTGAAAAGCATCAGGTGGAATCGGCCAAGGCGCTGGGGCTGAACCGGCGGCAGGTGTTTTGGTATATCGAGCTGCCGCAGAGCGTGCAGCGGGCGCTGCCGGGGGCAATTAACTTATTCACGCGTATGGTGAAAACCAGCTCGCTGGCCGCCCTGATCGGCGTGGTGGAGGTGGTGAAGGTGGGGCAGCAGATTATCGAGAATTCGCTGCTCACCATGCCGAACGCTTCGTTTTGGGTGTACGGCCTGATTTTCATACTGTATTTCTTGTGCTGCTGGCCGCTGTCGCTGCTGGCGGGCTATTTGGAAAAGAAATGGGAGAGCTGATATGGCTTTGCTGAATGTGCGCCACCTGCGCAAGGGCTACGGCGACACAGTGGTGCTGCAGGATTTGGATTTGAGCCTGGAGAAGGGCGAAGTGGTGGTGATTTTGGGCCCGTCGGGCAGCGGCAAAAGCTCCCTGCTGCGCTGCATCAACGGCTTGGAGCCGCACCAGGGTGGCAGCATTGAAATGGAAGGTGTGGGCGAATTCGGCAAAGACGTGCCGTGGGAAACCGCCCGCCAGAAAGTGGGCATGGTGTTTCAGAGCTATGAATTGTTTGCCCACATGAACGTGATCGACAACATCCTGCTCGGCCCGCTGAAGGCGCAAGGGCGCCGCCGCGAAGAAGTGGAGGCGCAGGCCGACAAGCTGCTGGCCCGTGTGGGCTTGCTCAACCGCAAAACCGCCTTCCCGCGCGAGCTTTCCGGCGGGCAAAAGCAGCGTATCGCCATCGTGCGCGCGCTGTGCATGAATCCGGAAGTGATCCTGCTGGACGAAATCACCGCCGCGCTCGACCCGGAAATGGTGCGCGAGGTGCTGGATGTGGTGCTGGAGCTGGCGCGCGAGGGCATGAGCATGCTCATCGTTACCCACGAAATGGAATTTGCCGCTAAGGTGGCTGACCGGATTATCTTTATGGATCAAGGGCACATCATCGAGGAGAGCACGCCCGACAAATTCTTCACCAAACCCGAAAGCGGCCGCGCCCAGCAGTTTCTCAGCGGCATGGACTATTCGATTTAACCCGTTTTAAAACCACTGCCGTATTTTCAGGTAGCCTGTACGGCGGTTTCACCCTACCTCTAACAGAAAAGGAAACATCATGCAGTTACACCAATCTTTCAAAACCTTATTGGCCACCGTCGTGCTCGGCTTCGGCCTGGCCGCCTGTGGTGGCGGCGGCTCGCAGGGCAGCAGCGAGCAGCCCGCTTCCGGCAGTAACGCAGCCGACGCCTCCGGCGCTTCCGCCACCGCCAGCGATGACGCACTGGCCAAAATCAAAGAGCGCGGCGTAATCCGCATCGGCGTGTTCGGCGACAAGCCCCCCTTCGGCTATGTGGACGCCAACGGCAAAAGCCAAGGCTTTGACGTAGAAATCGCCAAATATCTGGCCAACGACCTGCTCGGCAGCCCCGACAAAGTGGAGTTCGTGCTCACCGAAGCCGCCAACCGCGTGGAATATGTGCGCTCCGGCAAAGTGGATTTAATCCTCGCCAACTTCACCCAAACGCCCGAACGCGCCGAAGTGGTGGATTTCGCCAGCCCCTATATGAACGTGGCCTTGGGCGTGGTTTCTCCCAAAGGCGCGCCGATTACCGACCTTTCCCAGCTGGAAGGCAAAACCCTGCTGGTGAACAAAGGCACCACCGCCGATGCCTACTTCACCAAAAACCACCCCAACATCAACCTGTTGAAATTTGACCAAAACACCGAAACCTTCGATGCGCTGAAAGACGGCCGCGGCGTGGCACTGGCACACGACAACGCGCTGCTGTGGGCATGGGCCAAAGAAAACCCCAACTTTGAAGTGGCCATCGGCAATATCGGCCCGGCCGAACACATCGCCCCCGCCGTGCGCAAAGGCGACCAATCCCTGCTCAACTGGGTGAACCAGGAAATCGCCGCCATGAAACAAGACGGCCGCCTGCACGCCGCCTACGAAAAAACCCTGCGCCCGGTATACGGCGACAAAGAAGCGGAAATCCTAACCAAATAAAACGGTTCGGCAATCCGGTTGAAGTAAAGGCTACCTGAAAGCAAAGCACCACAGAGTTTCTGCGAAGCTGGAATTTCAGGTAGCCTTTTGTTTTGCCGCCCACTATTCCTGGTGCGGAGTCTTTCAGCCAACCATTTGATATGGCTATAACCGATGGATTAATTTGACGAAATAACAGCCGCATTATCAGCAGCTTGACTGGTCTTAATCACCAACCCACGCCAACCATAACCGCCATGGCAAAACGCTTTCCGATTGGCACATTTGGCCGACGCCCAATATGGAAAAGGCTACCTGAAAACAGATTTTGAGTTTTCAGGTAGCCTTTTATATTGTATGAGCAACTAGTTATACCAAGAATTTCTTGATGTCGATGCCTTTTTCTTGGGCTTCTACAATCCATTTCGGCCGTTTGCCCACACCGCCCCACACTGCGCCGGTTTGCGGATTGCGGTATTGCGGGCGGCTTTGTTTTTCTTTCAGGCCTGCCTCAATATCGGCCAGGGTGATTTCAAAATCGCCCATAATGGCCAAAATTTGGTTCACTTTCTTTTTGCGCTCGGAAGCCAAACGGCGTTGGATACGGTCTTCCAGCATTTTTTTCTGTTCTAAAAGTTGGTCTAAAGTTTCGCGTGCTGCCATGATGTTTCCTTTGTGGAGGTTGTTAAAAATTATTTCGGGGCTGATTATAAGGGTATTTCGATTTGTTACGCTACAAATAAATTGCAGGTTTGGCACGAATATGCGCCAAACCCGCTCAATTTCTTTATTGAAAATCAGGCTTCGGCTTTCAGCAAATCTTGCAATTCGCCGGCTTCATACATTTCCATCAGAATATCGGACCCGCCCACGAATTCGCCGTTTACATACAGTTGTGGGATGGTGGGCCAGTTGGCGTATTCTTTGATGCCTTGGCGGATTTCAGGGTTTTCCAATACGTTTACCGTAACGAAATCATTGCAGCCGGCGGCCTGCAGGATTTGCACGGCGCGGGAAGAGAAACCGCATTGCGGGAATTGTTTGGTGCCTTTCATAAACAGCACGATACGGTTGCTGTTTACGAATTGTTTGATTTCTTCTTGGATGCTCATGGTATTTCCTTTTATGGATTAAATATGAATCAAAATTCGGATGCGAAACGGCGGCCATTATAGCGGATTACATTTGCTTTCGATACCGGAAGCGGCAGCGAAATGGATGCGCCATAGCCGATTTACCGTCTATTCCGGGCAGGTCCACACGGCGGCGAAGAAGCCATCTGTGCGGTGTTCGGCGGTGGAGAGCTGCAGATAGGGGCTACCTGAAAATAATTCCGGGCAATCGGGCAGGAGTTCGGCGGCGTTTACCAGCTGCCAATCGGGGTGGGCGGCACTGAAGCGTTCGGCTTGGTGTTCGTTTTCAGCCGCAAGCACGCTGCAGGTGGCATACACCAAACGGCCGCCGGGGCGCACCAGGCGGGCGGCTGCTTCGAGGATGGCGGCCTGTTGCTTTGCCAATTCGGCGATGCGTTCTGGCGATTGGCGGTATTTCAAATCGGGGTTGCGGCGCAGGGTACCCAGCCCGGAGCAGGGTGCGTCCACCAGCACGCGGTCGGCTTTACCGATGAGGTGTTCGAGGCGCGGGTCGGTTTCGCTGCCGATGCGCTGCGGGCTGATGTTGGTGAGGCCGGCGCGCACCATGCGCGGCTTGAGTTTGGCCAGTCGTTTTTCGGCCACATCGAAGGCGTAGAGGCGGCCGCTGTTGTTCATGGCGGCACCCAGGGCGAGGGTTTTGCCGCCTGCGCCGGCGCAGAAATCGACGATAATTTCGCCGCGTCGCGCGCCGGTGAGGCGGGCGAGCAGCTGGCTGCCTTCGTCTTGCACTTCGATGGCGCCTTCCAAAAACAGCGGGTGGCGCATGAGGGCGGATTTGTCGTGCAGGCGGATGCCCCACGGCGAATAAGGCGTGGCTTCGCAGCGGATGCCTTCATCTTGCAGCTGGGCGAGCACCTTGTCGCGTTTGGCTTGGAGGGTGTTCACGCGCAAATCGAGCGGGGCAGGAGTGGCGGTGCTGCGGCCGAAGGCGAGGATGTGTTCGTCGCTCCAGCCTTGGGTACGCAGTTGGGCAATGAGCCATTCGGGCAGTTCGGCGGCGGTGTTCAGCTGCGCGGCGAACTCGGTTTTTTTGGCTTTCAGGTAGCCTAGAAACTCAGTTTCTTCGGCATTGGCGCAATCGGCCAGGGCGGAAATGCTGATGCCGCGACCCAATACCAGGGCGGCCAGCGCGGCGCGGCGGGATTGGCGCACGGGCTCGGGCAGCACGCTTTGGATTTTCTGAAAATGGCGCAGGGCGGCGAATACAGTTTCGGCAATTTCGTGCCGGTCTTGGCGGCCGAGCTTTTTGTGGCTGCGGAAATAGGCGGAAACGAGGGCGTCGGCGGGCTGCTCGAAGCCGAGCACTTGGCCGAGCAGGGTGGAAGTATGGAGGAGTTGGGCGGGGGTCATTTGGGCGTAGTGGTTTCAGGTAGCCTGGGAAGGGGGAAGGCTACCTGAAAATGGGCAGATAAGAAACAGACAGGCTGCGGGGCGGCTTGTCTGTTTGGTTTGGATTTCAGGTAGCCTGTGTTGCTGCTTACTTGGGCGGCTGCAGGGGCGTGCCGTCGATTTTGCCGCTGCGCAGTTTGAGCTCGTAGGTTTTGCCGTCGTCGGTGTATTTGATGAGGGCGGGGATGTTGGCAAAATCGGGGGCGAAGGAATATTCGATGGTGTCGCCGCCGCGCTGTACACGGAAGCGGTTTACCGCAATGCTGGCACCGTTGATGTTGTAGTGGGCGGAAGGCAGGCGGGTCATGCCGCGCACGGGATAAACACGTTTGCCGTTGGTAATGTGCAGGTTGGTGGGCAATTGGCCGTTGTTGAGCGCGAGCTGCCAGGCCAGGGTGAAGAGGTCGAAAGTGGGGCCGGCAAGCGGCTGGCTTTCGGTGTGGCCGGCTTTGCCGTAGGTGATGGTTTTGCTGCCGTAGTCGAAAGTGGCGCCGGCATAGGCACGGCCTTTGCGGGTGTCGCTGTAGCGGGCGGGCTGCAGTCGGTTGCCGCTGATGCTGCCGTTGGAGGAAAAGCGCATTTTGTAGAGAGGCACGTTGATGTCGGCGTTTACGTTGTAGCGGCCGCCGTTTTGGTTGAAGGTCATCACAGCGGGCACGCCGTAGGGGCCGATGTAGTGCAGCTCGGCGTTTTTGGGAAAGGCGGTTTCGGCAGCGGCAGTGGGCGCGGCCAGCGCGGCGGCGCACAGGGCGGCGGCAGTGCCGAGGCGGAGAGTGAGACTGGTCATTTGGGTTCCTTTGCTGAAAAAGGGAAGGTGCGCTGCAAATCAGCGGCTTTGGGGCGGCATTATAGCCTTAAGTTTTGCATCGGGGGCGTGCGGTTACATGGTTTGACGGGAATTTTCAGGTAGCCTGTGGCGGGAAGGAGGCTACCTGAAAAATCGACAGGGATTTATTTCCAGCGGTATTCGGGTTTGATGAATTGATTGAGGCTAATCCAATCAATGGTTAGATCAACTTGTCCTTGGGCGTAACCGTGGCCGGGTAATACAGTATCATTGTAATGGAATAGCAGCCCATTTGCGGTAAAGAGGATGCTGGCATGGTAAAGGTAGCTTTTATCCAACTTCCACTCTGTTTCCGACATAGCCTCCATTTTGTTGTCTTCTAGATATGCGTTGAAGCTGTTTTGTAGAAGCTGGAGGACTTCACTTTCACGCCCGGGAAGGAGGATATCTTGAAGTTCAAGCAGTTTGTGTTTTTCCAAGTCCATAATCCAGTAATTTAGCCTGCTCCACCCGTGGGCACCGCCTTCGTATATATCGAAGGATGATTCAAAAAAAGCCAAATTATCACGTTGGTAAAGGAAGCGGACATCGGAAGTGGATTGGTAAAGTGCTTCGCCGTAATCGTTTGTTTTCACTTTAGCGGCTAATCTGTTGAGTTCGTTTTGATAGGAGCGGCGCAGGGAGGCATCATTTTTTATTGTCTGCTCTTTGGTGGATTGATTGTTGTAGAAGCTTTCGCGCCAAAAGCGGTTTAGCCAGGCAATGCCAGTATCGGGCAAGGTAAGGCGGACTTCGGCGCAGAGTTTGCCGCCAGGATAGCAACGTTTTTGGTGGAAGAAATCGTAGGAACGTGTGGCGACAGCAGGAATGGGGGAAGCGGTCTGCCCGGGGCGTACGACGGTGGGATGCGAATTGTACGAGGTAAAGTCGGGCTTACGGGCTGTTTGTTCAGCAGTCGTGCTGGTGGCTGGTTTGGATGCAGCGGGAGTAGCGGTTTGGTTGGCGGCAGGTGTGGGCAGGGTGTCGGTGATTTGGCCGCAGGCGGCGAGCAATAGGGCGGAAACGAGGGGGAGCAGGCGGATGCGCATGATGGTGCTTTCTATGATGAACGGTTGGGTTTCGGGTAGCCCGATTATAGGCGGGCAGGAGGCTACCTGAAAATAGCTCAGGCGGGGGTGGAGGCTATATTTTTATTTAATCGACAAAGCTGTTCGGATACGGAAAAGGCTACCTGAAAAACCATTTTCAGGTAGCCTTCTGATATTTCATTCAGAGGGTTTAACGCCCGGGGAACATGCCTTTCATGCCTTGTGCCATGCGCATGAGTTTGCCCATGCCTTTGCCGCTGAACATTTTCATCATTTTTTGCGACTGCTCGAACTGCTTGAGCATTTTGTTCACTTCCTGCACGGTGGTGCCGGCGCCGGCGGCGATGCGGCGTTTGCGGCTGGCTTTGAGCAGGGCCGGATTGGCGCGTTCTTTCGGGGTCATGGAATTGATGATGGCTTCCACTTTGCTCATGGCTTTTTCCGCTGTGCCTTCCGGAATTTGCGCGGAAAGCTGCCCCATTTCGCCGGGCAGTTTGGACATCAGCGATTCGATGCCGCCCATATTGCGCATCTGCTGGATTTGGGCTTTGAAATCGTTCAGGTCGAAGCCTTTGCCCCTGTGCAGCTTTTTGGCCATGCGTTCGGCCACTTCCTGATCGATGCCTTTTTGCACGTCTTCAATCAGGGAAAGCACGTCGCCCATGCCGAGAATGCGGCCGGCGATGCGGTCGGGGTGGAAGGGCTCGAGGCCGCCGATTTTTTCGCCGGTGCCGATGAATTTAATCGGTTTGCCGGTAACGTGGCGCACGGAAAGTGCCGCGCCGCCGCGTGCGTCGCCGTCCATTTTGGTGAGGATAACGCCGGTGAGCGGCAGGGCCTCGTTGAAGGCCTGGGCGGTGTTTACGGCATCTTGGCCGAGCATGGCATCCACCACAAACAGGGTTTCCACCGGATTCACGGCTTCATGCAGGGCCTTGATTTCGGCCATCATGACTTCGTCCACCGCCAATCGGCCGGCAGTGTCGACCATCAGCACGTCGTAGAAATGCTTTTTGGCGTAATCGAGCGCGGCTCTGGCGATGGCCACGGGTTGTTGGGAAACGTCGGAGGGGAAGAAATCCACGCCCACTTGCTCGGCCAGGAGGCGCAGTTGCTCGATGGCGGCGGGGCGGTATACGTCGGCCGACACCAGCAGCACTTTCTTGCGCTGCTCTTCTTTGAGCAGGCGGGCGAGCTTACCGGCGGTGGTGGTTTTACCCGCACCCTGCAAGCCGGCCATCAGCACCACGGCAGGCGGCACGGCGGCCAGATTGAGGCTGCTGTTCTGCGTGCCCATCAGCTCGGTGAGCGCTTGGTTGACCACGCCGATAAAGGCCTGGCCGGGCGTGAGGCTGCCGATTACTTCGTGACCGACGGCGCGTTCTTTCACGTTGGCCATAAAGTCTTTCACCACCGGCAGCGCCACGTCGGCTTCCAACAGCGCCATGCGCACCTCGCGCAGGGCTTCTTTGATGTTGTCTTCAGAGAGGCGCGCTTGGCCGCGCATTTTTTTGGCCCACTGGCTGAGGCGGCCGGATAGGTTGTCTAACATAGTTTTCCTTGTATGCTGGGAAACCGCCAATATGCTGCTTTGGCTCATTTTATTTCAGGCGATTTCGCCCAGCCGATAAATGGGTTTGATTCGGGATGGGATAGCAGATTGGTTAACTTTGCCGAAGCAGGGTTTAGTTTTGCGGAAACTTCGTTGCACAGTGTTTTGATTGCGCCGAAGCTTCGCTTTCAGGTAGCCCCTAGTAGGCGGCAAAGTTTGCTAAAATCGCGGCATTTTACACTATTACGCGCAGCCTTTGCGGCTTTCCTGATGGAAAAGCGGGCGCGCAACACACGGAAAAAGCATGGCTGTATTGTTTGTTTTGCTCGCGCTGCTCTATGGCGGCATGGGCGTGTTTGCCTGGTGGTTTGGGCGGCAAAATGCCCGGCGGCCATACCCGCTCAAGGGCGAGCTGCTGTTGCTGGCGGCGTTGCTGCCCGCGCATGCGGCGGCGGTGTGGCAGCCGCTGTTGCTCAGCCGTTTCCCCAACGGCATCGGCTATGCCTTGTGTTTGGTTACCTGGCTGATGCTGCTGTTGTATTGGTGCGGCAGTTTCTTTTATTCGCTGAAGGGTTTGCAGCTGCTGCTTTATCCCTTTGCCGCGCTTTCCATGCTGGCTGCCGCGCAGTGGCCGGCACCGGGCGCTGATTATGCAGTGGACAATATGCCTTTCGCGCTGCACGTGGGCGCATCGGTGTTGTCGTATAGCTTGTTTGGCATTGCCACGCTGTTGGCGTTATTGGTGTTGCTGCTAAACCGCTGCCTGCGCAATCACCGCATTTCGCCGCTGATATCGTTTCTGCCGCCGCTGTTGAGTTTGGAAAAGCTGATGTTTCAAAGCATGTTGGCGGGCTTTGTGCTGCTGAGCGTTTCTGTGGGCGGGGCTTTATTGTTTCCGCTGGAGATTTTTGGTAAGCCGCTCGCGCTCACGCACAAAAGCGTGTTCGGCGTGCTTTCGTGGCTGGTGTATGCCGGTATTCTGCTGCTGCACCGTACCCGCCGCTGGCGCGGCCGCACGGCGGCGCTGTGGTGTGTGGCGGGTTTTGTGTGCCTGATGCTGGCCTATGTGGGCAGCAAGTTTGTGTTGCAGGTGTTGCTGCATCAGGTATGAATACGTTGGGATGAATGGGAAAGGCTACCTGAAAGTTTTCAGGTAGCCTTTGTTCGCACCATGTTTGGCATACATCAAATAAGCAGTAGATAAACCTGCCTGCAGGTTTGACTGTTGCCCCGTTGCTGTTATTCTGCGCCCGATTCTTTTGTTTCCCCTTGATTTCAACCACAGGAGATACCCGATGAAAAAAGTGATTTTATCCGTTGCCACTGCTGCTTTGCTGGCGAGCGCCGGCGCTTGGGCGCATGGTACGCCGGCGGCGAATGAGCCGAGCAAAACGCCGGTAGACCGCAGCATTCAGGTGTATAAAGCAGCCGACTTCCAGCAATGGGACCGCGAAAAAGCCGCTGGCGGCGAGGGCAAGCTGCTGGGGCGTTTTGCCTACACCCGCCACCAAACCGGCGAGCAGGATGCAATCCGTGAAATCGGCTGGCTCACGCTGCCGCCGGGCGCGTCTATCGGCCTGCACGGGCACACCATTAATGAAGACGTATACCTGATTGTGGAAGGCCGCGGCATATTTGTGGGCTCAGACGGCAAGGAAATACCGGTGTCTGCCGGCGACGTAACCATCGCCCGCCCCGGCCAGTCGCACTCGCTGAAAAACACCGGCCGCCGGCCGCTGCGCTTCATCAACTTTATCGGCCAGCTGCAGAGCACTGCACACGCTACTCCTGCTGCTCCGGCCGCGCGGTAATCTGGCGCAATCACGGCAGAGGCTACCTGAAAGTTTCAGGTAGCCTTTATCTTTATTCAGACCGCCCCAAGTGCCCTTTGTCGAAAATTTCGGTATCATGCAGCCTCTTCCCGTTTTTAGGAAAACTTATGTTCCGTTCATTGCTTGTGGCCGCCGTGCTGGCGGCTTCTGTGGTGCCGGCGGCGGCAGAAACTCAGTCGCGCGTGCTGGCCAATGGTATGAAAGTGATTGTGCGCGAAGACCACCGTGCGCCGGTGGCGGTTACGCAGCTGTGGTTTAAGGTGGGCAGTGCCGACGAGCACGCAGGCAAAACCGGCCTGAGCCACGCCTTGGAGCACATGATGTTTAAAGGCACGCCCACCGTGCCCGCCGGCGAATTCAGCCGACGCATTTCCGCGCTGGGCGGCAGCGACAACGCCTTCACTTCGCGCAACGAAACCGTGTATCACCAAGAATTTGCTGTGGGCAGCCTGCCGCAGGTGCTGGAGCTGGAGGCCGACCGCATGGTGAACCTGAATTTCAGCGATGCCGATTTTGAAAACGAAATGAAGGTAATCCGCGAAGAGCGCCGCCTCACCACGGATAACGACCCCGACGGCAAAATGTGGGAGCAGATTAATCTGAATGCCTATGTCAAGCCGGAAAACCGTGCGCCGGTTATCGGCTATGAGGCGGATTTGCACACGCTCAAGCCGGAAGATTTGCGCCAGTGGTACCGCGCCTGGTATGCGCCGCACAACGCCACGCTGGTGATTGTGGGCGACGTGAAGGCGGGCGAAGTGTTGGATAACGCGGAAAAACTGTTCGGCAGCCTGCCCGACCACCCGCTGCCCGCGCGCAACGATTTAACCGAGCCGCCGCAAACGGCCAACCGCTCTGCCCGTTCCACCGCGCCGGTAAGCTCGCCGGTGGTGGGTTTGGCCATCCAGGTGCCCGCCCTGCGCAAAGTGGACGACAAGCTGCCCTATGCGCTGAATATGTTGGCCGATGTGCTCGACGGCAGCATGTCTGCCCGCATCGAGCGCAATCTGGTGCGCGGCCGCAAAGTCGCCGTGGAAGCCTCGCTGGGCTACGATATGCTCACCCGCTCGCCGGATGTGCTGCTGTTTAGCGGCACGCCTGCGCCGAATGTGAAGCCCGAGCAGCTCACGGCAGCGTTTTTGAACGAAGTACGCCAGATTGCCGAACACGGCGTGAGCGAAGAAGAATTGGCACGCGTGCGCAACCGCAGCCTGGCCGCGCGCGAGTTTGGCAAAGATTCGATGGAAACCCAGGCCACCAACATCGGCTCGCTGGAATCGGCCGGCTTCTCCTACACGGATGAAGACGAAATCCGCCACCGCCGCTTGGCCGTGAGCGCCGAAGAAGTGCGCGAGGCCGCCCGCTGGCTCTTGGCGCAGAAACACACCACCGTGGTGCTGTATCCCGAATCCAAGTAAGCGGCAAAGGCTACCTGAAAACGTAGGAATAGTTTTCAGGTAGCCTTCCGGTTCTAAATTAAACAGGCTACCTGAAAGCGCCCGCTTCAGCGCAGCCCAAACCGTATCTAAATTTAGGAGTGAATCCCCATGAAACCCCTGTTCCGCACCCTGCTGCTGGCCTGCCTGCTGCCCGCCGCCGCGCTGGCCGAGAATATTCCGATTCAGCGCTGGCAAACCGCCGAGGGCACCAAAGTGCTGCTGGTGGAGCGGCATGAAAACCCGATTGTCGATATCGACGTGGCCTTCGATGCCGGCAGCAGCCGCGACAGCGCCAACAAAATCGGCGTGGCTGATTTCGCCGCCGGCTTAGCCGACACCGGCACCAAAAGCCTGGGCGAAGAAGCCCTGCTCCAGCGCGTGGCCGATTTGGCCGTGAGCCTTTCCAGCTACAACACCACCGATACCTCCGGCGTGCGCCTGCGCAGCCTCTCCAAGCCGGATATCCTCAATCCCGCCCTCGGCCTGATGCGCGACGTATTGGTTGAGCCCCGTTTCGATCCCGCCGTACTCAAACGCGAGCAAGACCGTGCGGTGGAAACCCTCAAACAAAACCGCACCCAACCCGATTTCCTCGCTTCCGTAGCCAACACCCGGCAGGTATATCCCACCCATCCCTACGGCTACCCCGCCCGCACCAGCGAGCAAACCATCCGCCGCATCACCCCTGCCGACCTGCACCGCTTCCATCAGCAATATTTCACCCGCCGCAACGCCGTGGTGGCGATTGTGGGCGATGTCAGCCGCAGCCAGGCCGAAGCAATCGTGAGCAAACTCACCGGCGACTTGCCCACCGGCCAAGCCTTGCCGCCCCTGCCCGAAGCCACCCATGGCGCGGTGCAAACCCAAACCCTGCCTCATAGCGGCACCCAGGCGCACATCGTATTGGGCATGCCCCTCCTCACCCCGAACGATCCCGACTACTACGCCTTGGCCGTGGGCAACTACATCCTCGGCGGCGGCAGTTTCGATAGCCGGCTGATGAAAGTATTGCGCGACCAACACGGCTACACCTACGGCGCCTCCTCCCGCCTCACCCCCCTGCGCGCCCAAGGCCCGCTCACCATCTCCTTCGCCACCGAGAAATCCCGTGCCGCCGCCGCCCTGGCCGACACGCAGAAAGTGTTGCAGGAATTCGCCGCCAACGGCCCCACCGAAGCCGAACTGGCGCAGGCCAAAGCTAATCTCGTGGGCAGCTTCCCCCTGCGCTTCGACACCAATGCCGAACTGTTGGGCTACCTGAAACTCATCGGCCTCTACAATCTGCCCGACGACTACCTCAGCCGCTATCCGGCAGCCATTTCCCGCCTGAGCGCCGAAGAAGTGAAAGCCGCCTGGCAGCGCCGCGTAACCGGCCTGCACACCACCGTGGTCGGCATGCCCCAATCCGGCAAACCCGCCGCCCGCCGCAGCAACGGCAGAAGGCGTTAGGCACAATCCGCTTGATTGAACCAAGCGTGATCAAACAAAAGGCTACCTGAAACTTTCAGGTAGCCTTTTTGGTGTGGGATTTTGTATGGGCAAAACATGCCTGCTTATAGAACCGATTATGCCGTACTTATTTCCCTTAATCTGGCCAGATTCTGATTGATGGCATCATTAACAACCGATGGGTTCAACGCGCCTGTCGCGCCCAGTGCCAACACGTGCAAATATTCTGTCAGTAAGTTAACGCGCCAGAAATATTCTTTTTCTATTCCGTCGTCAATATATCGGTCTAACTCTTCTTGCGCATTTTTTACCGATTCGCCATCCAGAATTTTTTGTATCCATTCCTGATGTTCGTCATCGTCATGCCATTTCGATTTCACGTCTTCACGCAGCATTCTAGTGATTTCTTGTTTGACATTTTCGTCGTGTGTTAAGAAGAATTTCAAACAATAACTGGGTTCGATAAACGTCCACAAGTTGAAATTGCCGTTGAATTTCAACTTAGTTAAAACATCTAAGCAGATTTCCGTTTCTTGAATTCGGTTAGTGCAAAATAGGCTGAATAGCAGGTGGTAGGCCTTTTCCAAGTCGGCTTTGTTGGTTGGGCTGAATTTCTTGCTCAACGCCGCCGCTTTTTTCATCTGGGCCGGGGATAAATTATTCGAAAGCAGTAAATCAGAAAACATCAGGCTCACCTCTCTATCATTCAGAATTTATTCAGTTTGATTCCGCTTTAGACAGCGCATACGCTCTGTTTCATTTGCAGATATAGTGAATTAAATTTAAATCAGGACAAGGCGACGAGCCGCAGACAGTACAGATAGTACGGCAAGGCGAGGCAACGCTGTACTGGTTTAAATTTAATTTACTATAAGCTCAAAGGCTACCTGAAAACCGCCATCTCCGTTTTTCAGGTAGCCTTTGTTCATTACAACTTCAACACCCACTTGCGGTAGGCAAATTCGCCGCCCATCAGGATGCCCATCAGGATGTAGGCGATGATGCCGGTGTAGAGTGCCCACCAGCGGTATTGTTCGAGCAGCACGAGGAGGGCGGCGAGGCTGCCGTTGAGGGCGAAAAAGCCGCACCAGATTTGGGTAACGCGGCGGGTGTAGGCCACGCCTTCGGGCGGCAGGTCGGGGTGTTGCAGGCGGGCGAGGCGTTCGATCAGGCTTTGTTTTTGCGTGAGGCTGAGGCCGAACAGCAGCAATAGCAGGCCGTTTACCCATACTGGATACCAATACATGCTGTCAGGCCGTCTGAAAAGGAGGACGGCGGCGAAAAAGGCAGCCACGAGGAGGGAAACGCGCCGCTGGCCGGGATCGCGCTGCATGGCGGCGCGGGCGAGCCAGAGCAGGAGCATGAAGCCGGCCAGCGGATAAAACCAGCCCTGCTCGCGGCCGTAATACCAGAGCAGGGGGTAGAGTATGCTCAAGATGCCGAGCAGGATTTTGGCGGCGGTTTTCACGCTTCGGGCTTGGCTTCTTGGTAGAGCTTGGACACGGCAGCTACGATGTCGTCGATGGTGCGGACGTTGCGGAAGTCGTCGGCTTGGAGTTTGTAGCCGGTTTGGCGTTTGATTTGGTCGAGCAGGTCGATGGCGTCGATGCTGTCGATTTCGAGGTCTTCGTAGAGGTTGGTGCTGCCGGTTACATTGCTGGTGTCGATTTCAAACATGTTTTCCAGTATGTCGAACAGGAAGGCGCGGATTTCGGTTTCGGTCATGGGTGTTCCTTAAATGATGGGTGGCGGCCGGGCAGGCATGCCCGGCCTATGTTTCAGGTAGCCTTGATCAAACTGCTTCGACTAGCCGCGTTGTTTCTGCACGAAGGCGGCCAGCGTGGACACATTGGCGAAGCTGTCGCGCAGCTCCTGGCTTTCGCCGTCGAGCTGGAAGCCGAAGTGTTTTTGCACGGCCAGGCCGAGTTCGAGTGCGTCTACGGAGTCGAGGCCGAGGCCGCTGTCGCCGAACAGGGTTTCCTCGTCGCCGATGTCGGCGGGCGTGAGGTCTTCCAAGCCGAGGCTGTCGATAATCAGTTGTTTGATTTCTTGTTTCAAATCAGTCATTTTTTTGGCTTCTTTCGTTGAAGTATTGTTGCAGGTGGTCGTTGAGGCGGCGGGCGGCGATGGGCAGGGGGTGCTTGTTTAACCAGTCCTGCGGGTTGATGTCGTCGCCCACGATAAAGCGGTAGGCCGGTTTTTGCAGCGGGATTTTGTACCACGGCTGGCCTTTTTTGAAGTTCGGCGGCTGCATTTTAATCACCACGGGGGTGATGACCTGCGCGCTTCTGAGGCCGATGGATACTGCGCCGCGATGAAATTTCACCACGCCGTCCCAGCCGGTGCGCGTACCTTCGGGAAATACTAACAGGCATTGCTGCTGTAAAACTTCGTGCACGGCTTCCACAAAATCCAAATCTTCCTGATTGGGCAGGTAGCCGCAGGCGCGGATTTGCCCGGCCATGGCCGGATTTCGCTGCAAATCGGTTTTCACGATGCAGTTGGCTTCGGGCACGCGGCCGAGCAGGAACACCACATCCAGCAGCGAGGGATGATTGGCCAAAATCAGCTGGCCGGGGCGGCCGAGCCGCTCGAAGCCTTCAAATTCCGCGCGCAAAATGCCGGAGCGCATCAAGTAGTAGCTAAACCACAGCCAGGTGCGCGTCACCAAGCGGCGCGCCTGCTTTTGCTGTGCCAAATCGGGCGAGCGGCGCAGCAGCCAGGGCAGCAGCACGATTTGCAGCAGCACGCCGAACACGCCGAAAAACACGAAGCCCAGCCCGGTGGCCAGCAACCGCCACCGGCGGTTTAGGCGGGCGCTTAGGGGGTAAGCCGCTGCCATTGCCAAACCTTGTCTGCATAATGGTTTATCCACCTGCGGCTGCCAGAATGTTGTTGCCGCAGCCATTCGATCGCGCCCCAATAGCCGCAGTTTGCCGTGCCGCCGGTATCGGGTGCGGCGGGGGAGAGTTCCCATTCTTCGCCGGCCGTGAGCAGCAGCGCCAGCGCATGGGCGAAGGGCGCGCGTTCGGCCGGTGCGGCGGGGTATTGCGCCTGCAAGGGTTCGTCCACCACCACCGCCAACACGCGCTCTGCCCCATCGGCCAGCAGGCCGGCGGCTTCGAGCACGGCGGTTTCCAAACCGTCCTGCCGTACGGAAAGTGCGGTGTATTCGTTCATGTCGCCGCGCAGCATCGACCACTGCCCGGCCAGGGCATTGTGCACGGAAAGGCCGAAGGAAGTGGGGGAAACTTCGTTGTCGCGCAACAGCGTAGCCCACAAGCCGAAGCTGCGGTTGATTTCGCCGTCGTGCGAAGCGAGCACCAGCGGGCAGGATTCGCCTTCCGCCAAGAGCGGATGCGCCGCCGCAAACAGCAGCCGCGCCGAGAGGCCGAGCCGCCGCCGCTGCATGGCGGGCAGAAAATCCACCTTCGGCGGCGTGTCGGGCAAATCGGCGGCGTTTAAGCGGCCGGATGCCCACGCCGCCCAGTCTTCGCCCGTGTGCAGGCGGGTGGAGGCGGCGTGCCAGCTTTGGATGGAAAAGCGGAGGCGGAAATCGGCGGTCATGGTTTAACTTCGTTGAGGCTGCGTTTTAACTGCGCTGAAGCTTCGCTTTCAGGTAGCCTTTTTAAAAACAGGCGGCCTGTTAAGAGCGCTTAAGGTGGCGCATTATAACAAGAATGCAGCACTCGGGCATCTTGCCGGCGGGCGGCAAAATGTGGGCGGCGATTCTGCGAAAAGAAAAGTTTCAGATAGCCTTCATTCTTGAAGTTTTTGTCTTGTTTGCCGAGAATTTGAGGCTACCTGAAAGTACAGTTAAAGCACCTAAACAAAACGATAAAGCAGCCGCCTTCCCACCGCCTGCCATTCGCCGAAGCCGTGCCATATCCATTCCGCCGCCACTTCCTGCGGCCACACCACGCTGCACAGCCATGCCCCATCCAACAGAAACACTGCGCCCTGCCAAAACCGGCCGGCCGCGTAGAGCCGCCAGCCGTCCCCGTTTGGCCGCAATCCGGTTTGCGGCATCTCCGCCAGCTCCTGCCCTGTGGCCTTGAGCAAGGCTTCTTTCAGCGCCCACAACGCATAATAATCGGCCAATTCGGCATGCTGTTGCAGCCAGCTCGCTTCGTCTGCATGCAGCACCCAATCCGGCCAGGCATCGAAACGGCGCGGGCGCAGCCGCTCCAAATCCACGCCAACGGGAAAATCGGCAGACGGCACCGCCAGCACGGCATGGCCGCCGCTGTGGCTGAGGCTGCCCGAATAATTCGGGCTACCTGAAAACCCGTCTGCCGCCGCCTGCTGTTTAAGGAAACGGCTTGCCCGCCAGCCGGTTTGCGCCGCGCGGGCAGGGTGGTGCGAAAGGTGCAGGCGATCGGCCTCGTCCAGCAGTTCGGCACGGTAGCGGGCGGCGCAATCGGGTGTGGCAAGATAGAGGCGGAGGATGGGTTTTGGAGATAGGCGGGTAGGCATGGGAAAGATTTTTTAATATACTTTAATTTCCGTGAAGTCGCGGCTGAGTTTGCCGCGGATTTTTGGTTTTCCAATCCAGCTTAGAAAGGGAGCAAATATGAAGTCTCGCAAAATCATGCTGGCGGCTGCGATTGTAGCCGCTTTCGGCCTTGCCGGCTGCCAAAACAACCGTGCACCGGAAAACACCGACAGCCAGGCCAGCCACGCTGAATCAGGCCGCACCGGAAGCAGCCGCAACGAAACCACCCGCAGCAACCCCAATGCCACAGCCCAAACCACCGGCCGCGTGTGCCGCTTGCTGCAGGATGACGACCCCAACCGTGGCGGCCGCAAAGTAGTGTACCGCTGCAACGGCCGTACCGTATTGGCTTCCGAAGAAGCCAAGAGCGCACTCAATTCCAGCGTGCCGGTGAGCTTCGGCGGCGGCGGTCATACCGTTCGTGCCAACCTCATCACCCGTCAGGCAGCCAATGCGGCCAACAAATCGGATGAAGCCGCCTGCGAACGCGCCTTTATCAACGCCGCCCTCAAATTCCAGCAAACCGCCCAATCCCACGGCGCCAACCGCGTAACCAACTTCCACAGCTACTACAACCGCCAAGTGTTGCGCGGCGGCCAGTATGACTGCGAAGTGGGCACTTTCCACGCCCGCGTGGTGATGCGCGGCAACATTGCCCGCTAAGCCGATTGCGGCATAAAGGCTACCTGAAAACCCGATTGGCGGTTTTCAGGTAGCCTTTTTGTTAATCCACTATATTTTTCAGGTAGCCTCCGCTCCAATCCAAAGGCTACCTGAAAGCGAGGTTTCAACGCAGTTAAACCCTGTTACTCCTTCCCTTCTGGTTTGCCCAGCTCATACCAATCAATCTCCCGTGTGTAATACATCACCGCAAACAGCGCGGCAAACAGCAGGCAGGAACCGGCCAAGAGATTGTATTGCTGCATTTTCACCAGCACGAACATCGTGCCGTAGGCTGCCGTGAGCAACGCCGTCATCATATACACCCCGCGCACGGTGGCCAGCACGAAATGCAGATACCAAAACAGCAGGCCGATACAGGCAAAAGCGCCGATGGAATAAGCAGCGGTAAAACCGATGTGCTCCGCCAGCGAAAGCAACAGCAGATAAAATATCGACAACGCCGCGCCCACCAGCAGATACTGCATCGGGTGGATGCGCCATTCTTGCAGCACCTCGCTCAAAAAGAACGAAGCAAACACCAGCACCACCAGCACCATGCCGTATTTCACGCTGCGGATAATCATGCGGTAGTCTTCTATACTCAACAACGCGCTGGATTGGTAATACCCTCGCTGCTCCGCCAAGCCGTAAATCGAAAACAGCACCACGGCAAACACGATACACAACCCAATCACGCTCCATATTTTCTGGCTCATTTTTTGCTCCATCTAAAGAATTGAATACGGCCAAGGCACACGCCCGCCAACGGCACACAGTATGCCCGGCCCGCATCAATTTTTTGTGGAACAGTGATGAAGATTTTATGAAGATTGCCACTCACAAGCGTGTGTAACCCACCGTATTTGCGTAGAATTGGCGGTAGCTTAACTTCCGCTGCCGCATTACCGCGCTGCTTGCGGTTTGCCGCCTAGTATCCAAAGCTTAATTAATCCACCCTCCCCATGAACCCGCATATCCTCATCATCGAAGACGAGCGCGAAATCGCCGAACTGGTCGAACTCTCCCTCGCCCGCGCCCATTTCACCGCACGCATCGCCCCCACCGCAGAGCAGGCACGGCAACTGCTCGCGCGCGAACACTTCGACCTGCTCCTGCTCGACGTCGGCCTGCCCGACACCGACGGCTTCGAACTGCTCAAAACCCTGCGCCCGCAACACCCCCAGCCCGTTATCATGCTCACCGCCCAAGACGAAGAAACCGACCGCATCCTCGGCCTCGAACTCGGCGCAGACGACTACATCGGCAAACCCTTCAGCCCGCGCGAACTCGTCGCCCGCGTCAAAGCCGTACTGCGGCGCACACAAACCCAGCCCGCCGCCGAAGCCGCCCCCATCTGGCACGACGACGCGCCCGCCTGCTGCATCCGCCACCAAGGGCGCGAATTGCCGCTCACGCAGGGCGAATACCGCCTGCTGCGCACCCTGCTGCACCGTCCCGGCCGCGTGTTCAGCCGCGAAGAACTGCTCACCGCCATGTTCGGCGGTAACCGTCCCTCCGACCCGCACACCATTAATACCCACATCCGCGCCCTGCGCCACAAACTGCGCGAAGCCGGCATCGCCGACGAACACATCCGCACCCATCACGGACTGGGGTATAGTTTTGCGGAAAGCTGATGCAGAGTTTTCAGGTAGCCTCAAACGTGAAAAGGCTACCTGAAAAATAAAAAGCAGTAGCCGCAAGTCATCCCCCAACATCTCATAAATGCCCGGTGGGTCAGGCTTGTGGTCAATCCAACCTACCTTGCTGTTTACCCATTTTATCAAGAAGGAAAACGATGTGCTGCCCCTGATCCGCATCCCCGTTGCCCTTGTTGCCGTTGTTTTGAAACTGCTTGCGCCGATTGCTTTATGGTTTGTCTGCATGGCTGTTGCTTGGTTTGCAGTGGAGTTCGGTTCGATGGAACGCTACTCGCCGGAAGACAAAATACATCCTGCCTTTCAAATTCTCGTGCAGGACGAACACGGCATACGCCCCATGCGGCTGGAGAAGTGGCAGGGCGGGCAAGTTTTGGTCAGACGGGAAACCGAATACCGCAACGAAGACGGCAGCGGACACCGCCTGCGCCGGATTGCCCCCGATACCTACGAGCTTTTTGCCGATTTGGATACGGCGATGATGACGCAAACCTACCGCATTACACCGGACGGCCGTGTTGTGCCGTTGAGTTTTCGTTGGAGAAATATTGCCGATGTAGCTTTGGTCTTTCCTTTGTCGCTTGTCTTCTGGCTGTGTGTGAAATGGATGTTCGGCATCATTTGGCGCAAACGGCGGATAAGGAAAATCAGGTGGTAAACAGTTCGTGTAATTTGGATTAGACTGTAAACCAAACCACCCTGGCTAGCCACAAAAGGCTACCTGAAAACTAGGCAGGTTCAAGAACGGGTATCCGTTGCCCGTACACCGCTTGTTTTCAGGCCGTCTGAAAGCAGTATTTGGAAATTCAAACCGATGAAGATAAACCCTGAAAACGGCAGCATCATCCTGCCGGACGGCAACATTATTAGCGCACGAACCACGCTTGATGATTGGATTGCATGCTTCCCAAAATCTAGCCCGAATCATCTGCAAGCGGGAATAACATTTTTCGGTTTGTCATTTACCAAACAGTCCGAACAATACACCCTTACCGCCCAGTTCGAGCAGCAGCGGCTGGAGCGCTTATCCATATTCTTCTGCCCGATAGGCGAGGACAACAGCTGGGCAGCATGGTCGGAGGAGCGCGAATTGCAACGCAGAAAACAATTTGATCGATGGTTGGATAAGCAGCTGGGCGATGCCCCTTGCGCCATTGAAACATCGGCAGCAGGCAAATACCGTCGATTTGCATGGGGCAATGCGGGCGCGTATTACCACAAACAAGACGGCAGTACGGGAATAGTCATCAGTTATCGCTAACCGCCTTTTCAGACGGCCTCCAAGCGCGAAAACCAGCCCGACTTAATCACACACGCTTTGTCAGGCTACCTGAAAGCAAAACCGCAACGAAATTGAAACACCGCCCGGCTTAATATCAGGCCGCGCAACCCTATCCATTCAGCCAACCCATGCTTAAATATTTCAAACACCTCAGCATCCGCCTTTTCTTCGTTTTGCTCGGCATCCTGCTCCTGCTCACCGCCTGGTCGCTGGTCTATGCCAAGCAGCACGTCTTGCTCCTGCTTACCGCCAGCCTGCTCGTGCTCGGCACGCTTGCCTGGTGGCTCGCCCGCAGCATCAGCCGTATCCGCCGTTATGCCGAAGCCATGGCCGCCAACCACCCCGCCCCGCAACCTCAGTTCGGCGACAGCTACCTCTACCGCCTCGTCCACGCCGTCGCCCACCTGCGCGACG
>CAUPYH010000017.1:0-28571 GCA_963515595.1 uncultured Eikenella sp.
GGCGGAGTTTATCGCGCTGGGCAAAACCGTGATGATTAACCCCGATTTGGCCGACTTGCTGCGTGAAGGCCGTGATGCCGACATCCAAACCGACCTCGACCCCGCCCGCACCGACCACTACCGCCTGCCCGATCCGCTGTGGCAACGCTGCCTCACCAACTCGCCGTGGCTGCCTCCGGTGAAAGGGATGGAACGGCAGATTGTGGATATTTGAGCGTTTCAGGCGGCCTTTAGAAGCTGAGGGCTGTTTGAAAAATAGTAAAAGCAGCCTGCACTTGAGAAATTCAAAGTGCAGGCTGCTTTTTAGGTTTTCAGGTAGCCTCAAACGCGCATCAAAGCAACGCCCGTCTCACCGCCTCCCGCCCCTTTGGGTCCAGCCGCAGGAATTGGTGGATGATGCGTTGGGCATCGGGTGCGTCGGCGGTGGAAAACAGCGATTGCACGTAATCGTTTGCAGGCTGCTTTTTGATGGCTTCGGGCGTGCCGATTTGCACCAGTTGGCCGTTGTGCATCACGCCGATGCGGCAGGCGAGTTTCGCGGCTTCCTGCATATCGTGGGTCACAAACACGATAGTGGTGCCAAATTTTTGGTGAATCATGGCAATTTGGTCTTGCAGCACGGTGCGCACCAGCGGGTCAAGCGCGGAAAACGGTTCGTCCATCAGCAGTACTTGGGGCTTGGCGGCAATGGCGCGCAAAATGCCGATGCGCTGCTGTTCGCCGCCGGAAAGTTCATGCGGATAGCGGTCGCGGTAGTGTGCAGGGTCAAGTTCTACCAACTCTAATAATTCATTCACACGCGCTTTGCGTTCGGCTTTCGGCCAGCCCAAAATATCGGGCATGAGCGCGATGTTTTCCGCCACGGTCATGGTGGGGAACAGGGCGATTTGCTGCAACACATAGCCGATTTGGTGGCGCAGCTGGCGGATGTCGTAGTCTTTAATCCGTTTGCCGTGTAGATAAACGTTGCCGTCGGTCGGTTCGATCAGCGCGTTAATCATGCGTAAAGTGGTGGATTTGCCGCTGCCCGAACCGCCCACCAACACGAAAAATTCGCCCTGATAAATAGTCAAATCCAAATCGCGCACAGCATATTTGCCGTCATAGTGCTTACCTGCGCCACGAAATTCGATAAACGGAACAAGATTATTTTGCATATTGTGCCTTTACTACGTCTTCAAAATTAAGCGGTTCACGTTCCAACAATTTCGGCAGATCGTCTGAAACGGAGGCAAGTTCGCCTTTGGCAATGGCGGTATAGGTGGAAACCCACGCTTCAATCTGCCAATCGGGCGTGTCAGGGTACGCGGCTTTGCGGCTGGCGAAGGCTTCTTCTAGGGTTTCGTTGTGGTAGCGGTGCGGTTTGCCGGTGATTTCGGTTAAGACGGCGGCTATTTCGGCAAAACTTAATGATTGGGAACCGGTCAGCGTGTAGGTCTGATTATCGTGGCGGTGGTTGCCGCACGCGATGTCGGCGATGACGTTTGCCGCAGCTTGGGCGACATCGCGCTGCGAAACGCAGGCAACGCTCCCGTCGTCGGCAGGGCCTGCGATGATGCCGTCTGCGTTGGCAATCGTTGCCATCATCTCGCTGTAAAAATTGTCGCGCAGAAAGGTGTTGCGCATATTCGTTTGCCGGATTGCATTTTCGGTAACCGCATGAGTGCGCGCCAGCGTGAAGGTGCTGTCTAACGCCGCTTGAGCAAAAGAGAGATAGACAATGTGTTGCACGCCCGCTTCCGAAGCAGCCTGCACCAAAGTCAAATGCTCCTGTTCGCGCGTCGGACTTTCGGCGGCGGACACCATAAACAGCACGTCCACGCCGCTTAATGCCTGCTTGGCAAGCGCCAAATCGCCATAGGCAAACCGCCGCGCCTCGCAGTTCGGCAGGGCGGGTGCTTTGGCGGGGTTGCGCAGCGGCAGGATAAGCGGCAGGCCGCGTGTGTTCAGATGACGGGCAACCATGCCGCCGATGTTGCCGCTGGCGCCGGTGATGGCTAGATTCATGTTGTTTTCCTTATGCGTTTTCAAAAGGGATAGCTTTGCCGTTTGCAGGATTTCTGTCAAACCATGTGAGGGGTATTATTAAGGTTTCAGCCAGCAAGTGTAGGTCGAATCGGAACCCAACAAAGTTGTTGAATCAATCTAAAACGTTGAGTTTATCAACCAAACCTGCCTACTGTTACCCACTGTGCAGACTTTTAATGCCCTTTATGCCGCAACAGGCGACGCTATTCCCCAAAAAGGCAAATTTTTAGATTGGATGGAGCAAGGCGGGGCGGTACTGTACAATGGCGTTAAGCGACTAAAAAGTGCAAATTGACACCATTAATGGAACGAAGTGTGCATTTCCTATTTCAACGACGCAGGCAAAATCACCGAGATATGGGGTATTTGCGCGAAGAGATACGCTTGACGACTGAAATAGGTTTGAAATTAACAAAATTGTTATAGGGGCTGTTGTCCCTTTTCTGTACAGGAGAATATCATGAAAACCATCCGCTTACTTTACCCCGACCACCTCGGCGGTGGTTTGGATACCTACTATTTCGGTGCAAATTTAATGGCGCATATTCTGCCCCAAAACCCTGACCAACCGCTGATAAAAGTGGATATTGCCGAACCAAGTGGCAAACAGCACGAAGTTTCAGACGGCATACTTGCTAAAAATGAAGTATTTGCCGGCATTCAATCGGCAATGCGGATTTTGATACGCGAGCAGCCTGAAAAAGTGATTACCATCGGCGGCAACTGCTTGGTTTCGCAGGCAAGTTTTGACTATCTGCACGGCAAATACCAAAACGTCGGCGTGATTTGGATCGACGCCCACCCCGATGTATCCATTCCGAAAAACGGCTACCCGAACGCCCATGCTATGGTGCTTGGGGCATTGCTCGGACAAGCCGAAAACCCGCTTGCCGAACTACGCCAAAATCCGCCGTTCCAAGCGGACCAAATCCTTTACGTCGGCTTACAGGGCTTGCACGGCTACCAAGCCCAATATCTTGACGGCATCGGCGTAAACTATCAAATTCAAACAAAAAATTTTATCGGTAACGATGAAATCAAAGCCTTCATGTCCCGCTTCGACCATATTTTGGTGCATTTAGACATCGACGTGCTGGATGCCAAACGTTTCCATTCCACCTATTTCGCCAACCCCGAACTCAAGGGCGACGGCAGCGGCGCAGGTAGAATGACGATGACAGAACTGGCAGACATCTTGCGGCTTATTTCCGAACAAAGCGATATTGTCGGTTTTACTGTGGCGGAGTATTTGCCGTTTGATGAATATGAATTGCATAATGCTTTGATGGGGGTGGATATTTTTAGGCTTCAGCCCTAGTTGCCCTGTATTTTTCAGGTAGCCTTATCGCAGGCTGCTTCTGATGCTTTCAGGTAGCCTGCTGCCAATTTTACTTTCCTAACAACCCATTTTTCTCCAAATAATCCCGCGCCACGCGCTCCGCGCTTTCGCCTTGCACTTTCACGCGGTAGTTCATCTCGCTCATTTCCGTTTCGCTGATTTTTCCCGCCAGTCGGTTCAGCGCGGCCACGATTTGCGGATTCTTCGCGGCGAATTCCGCTTTCATCAGCGGCGCGCCCTGATAGGCGGGGAACAGGGCAATATCGTCTTTCAACAGGCGCAACCGGTATTGTTTCAATTCTGCATCGGTGGAAAAGGCTTCGACCAGGTCGATTTTGTCGTTCAGCAGCGCCGTATAGCGCAGGGCGGGTTCGAGGCGGACGATATGTTTCAGCGTGATACCGGCAGCCTGCATGCCTTTGTAGCCGTCTGCCCGGTCGGTAAATTCCAGTGAGAAACCGGCCCGGATATCGGGTGCAGCCTGCTTTAAGTCGCTGATAGCATTCAGTTGGTGCGCCGCGCCGTAACTTTCTTTGACCGCCAACGCATAAGTGTTCTGATAAGACATCGGCGGCAGGAATTCCAGCCGATATTGTTCCGCCAATAATTGTTTGCCCAGTCGATAGGTTTCATCGGGCGACAGATGGCGGTTTTTCTGTTCGGGCGGCACTTGTACTAAGGCTTCCAGCACGGTGCCTGTGAATTCAGGGTAAATGTCGATTTCACCGCTGTTCAGCGCGTTAAACAGGAAGGTGGTTTTGCCGAAATTGGGTTTGACTGTAACTTTGATATTCGGATTTTCACGTTCAATCAATAATTTATACATATTAATCAGAATATCCGGCTCGCTACCCATTTTGCCGGCAATCACCACGTTTTGTGTGGCAGGCGTAAATGAAATCTGCGACAGGCCGAGTGTGCCGAAGCCCACCGCCAATGCAAGAATAATCGGCAACTTGCGTCGCGATTTCTGCAACAGCCCGATAATGCCGCTTACGCCGACAGCCAGTAACGCGGAGAGCAATGCGCCGGTAAACGTCATCGTCATGTTGTTGCGGTCGATGCCGAGCAGAATCAGGTTGCCCAAGCCGCCTGCGCCGATTAACGCCGCCAGCGTTGCCGTGCCGACAATCAGCACCGCCGCCGTGCGGATGCCCGAAATCATGGCAGGCAACGCCATCGGCAGCTCAATCCGGCACAGCGACTGCCAACGCGACAGCCCGAATGCGGTGTACGCATCTTGAATCGATTGGTCGATTTGGGTCAGCCCCAAATAGGTATTTTGAAAAATCGGCAACAGCGCGTATAGCGTGAGCGCAATCAAGACGGGCGGCGAACCGATGCCGACAAACGGAATCAGCAAGCCCAGCAGCGCCAAAGACGGGATGGTTTGCAATATATTGGTGAACTGCAATACCGCTTCCGCCGCCCGCCGCCTGCGTGCAAACAACACGGCGGCAGGCACGGCAATGGCCACGGCCGCGAGCAAGGCCAGCCCGGAGAGCCATAAATGCGTAAGCAGCATTTGCCAGAGTTCGGCGGGGGAGAAGGGGAGGGATGCGGGCATGGTGTTCGGCCGTGTTGATGGTTAGTGGGTTGAATGGTATAGGGGTTTTGGGCGTGTGGCAAGGAATGGCGGTGTGAAGGCGGAGGTGGGAAAAGCAGCCTGCACTTTGGGAATTGAAGTGCAGGCTGCTTTTTAGGTTTTCAGGTAGCCTTTATCAGGCGATGGAGGACTTATCGACGTATTTCTCTTTGCTATTCAAACATCCCCAGCACTTCTTCCAACAGTTCAATGCGCCATATTTCGTTGGCGGGATTGTTCAGCGCGGCAGTGAGGGCGGTATATGCTTTATCTGCACGCGAGCCTTCTATTTTTTCAATTTTATCGAGAATGCCCGTTGCTTCATGCGCCATTTCGAAATTGCCGTCAATCAGCCAGCCGATGGCTTTCTCAAACAAAGGCGTCGCCGGATAGTTTGCCAATGCATAAATCAGCGTACCGCGAACTTTGGCGTATTCCGCGCTGTCTAGTGCGGCTAATATCAACGGGTAGATTTCCCGATTGCGTTGTTCGGCAAGGTCTAAAATCATTGGGATTTTGTCCCGCAGCGGGGTTTGTGGATTTTTGATTTGTTCAATCAATTCATTATTGTTCATTTTATTGTCAGAACCACCTTGTTCATCATTGATAAAGGCTACCTGAAAGCCTGCCACACTAGCCCAGCAATCATTATCCAAACAAATGCCAGTCCCGCTGCCGATATCATCACAAATAACAGCCAGACGGCAATTGCTTCACGGCGTTCCTTTCAAATCGGAGTTTGGACGGGTGCTATGGTTGGATACGTTTATAATCTCGGAACAAAAAAATGTAATAAGTGCTTGCTGGATAACAAAGCCCAAACCAATAGCAGGCAAAATAAGGCATCCATCCCTTTTCTTCATTAAGAATAAGAGATATCGAGAAACAAATCATAACTAAACAGAAAAAACTTAGGAGATAAAACCATTTCATCCCTCTATTCCAAAATCTGGCCAAGATAGGTATTTTGTATTCTATAAAAAAGAAAGGCATTTCCAAGGGAAACATGTCAGATAAAAATTTTTGTTTATTTTTTACTATAGATAGAGCCTTGCTTCTCAAGAGAAAGCCATTAACAATACCAATTGCCGTTATTAATATATAGAGAATAGTATAGGTATGAATAATCTTCATTAAACAAAAAGTAGAAACGGCAGATAAATTACATACGATAAATTGGAATATAAAATATTTACGGTCTAAACCTTGTTCGGTTGCAATTTTTTTAAAGTTGCCTTGAGCAAAAAAATGAAAAGAATCCATCGACTATCCTTTAAAATAAAAACTGAACGATATCGAACGTATATAAAGTATTATTCATAATTTATTTAAAACAGTAACCGTAGGTCGGATACTTATATCCGACAAACCGTTATGCCGAACATATCGGATTAGAGAATCTGATTTACGACTGCTGTTTTTCGTGTTTCCATGCTCAGAAATACCTGATATTGTTTGGAAATTTTGTTGAAGCGCTGCTTTCAGACGGCCTTCCAAAAGGTGCAGGCTGCCTGAAACGCCTGTTTTTACAACCCCAATTCTCCCCAAATCTCATCAATCTTAGCCGTAACCGTAGGGTCTTTTTTGATCACCCGTCCCCATTCGCGGTCGGTTTCGCCCGGCCATTTGTTGGTTGCGTCCAAGCCCATTTTGCCGCCGAGTCCGCTGACGGGGCTGGCGAAGTCGAGATAGTCGATGGGCGTGTTTTCCACCAAAACGGTGTCGCGTACGGGGTCCATGCGCGTGGTGACCGCCCAGATGACTTCTTTCCAGTCGCGCACGTTCACATCGTCATCGACCACGATGATGAATTTGGTGTACATAAACTGGCGCAGGAACGACCAGCAGCCCATCATCACGCGCTTGGCGTGTCCGGCGTACTGTTTTTTCATGCTGACCACCGCCATGCGGTAGGAGCAGCCTTCGGGCGGCAGGTAGAAATCGGTGATTTCGGGGAACTGCTTTTGCAAGAGCGGTACGAACACTTCGTTCAACGCCACGCCCAATACGGCGGGTTCATCGGGCGGTTTGCCCGTGTAGGTGGAGTGGTAAATCGGGTTTTCGCGCATGGTGATGCGTTCGACCGTGAACACGGGAAAATGGTCCTGCTCGTTGTAATAGCCCGTGTGGTCGCCGTATGGGCCTTCCAACGCGGTTTCGTTCGGATGGATGACGCCTTCCAACACGATTTCGGCACGGGCAGGCACTTGCAAATCGTTGCCGATACATTTCACCAGCTCCGTCCGCGAACCGCGCAGCAGTCCGGCAAACTGGTATTCGCTCAAGGTATCGGGAACGGGCGTTACCGCGCCCAAAATGGTGGCGGGGTCGCAGCCGAGCACGACGGCGACGGGATACGGCGTATCGGGATTGAGTTTGCGGAATTCCTGATAATCCAACGCGCCGCCGCGATGCGACAGCCAGCGCATAATCAGCTTGTTTTTGCCGATTAATTGTTGGCGGTAAATGCCTAGATTTTGGCGTTTTTTGTACGGTCCGCGCGTTACGGTCAAGCCCCATGTTACCAGCGGCGCAACGTCTTCCGGCCAGCAATGCTGAATCGGCAATTTATACAAATCAACGTCTTTGCCTTCCCACACGATTTCCTGACACGGCGCATTTTTCACCACGTTCGGCGCCATGCTCCAAATGTCTTTCAGCAGCGGCAGTTTGGAAAACGCGTCTTTGATGCCTTTGGGCGGTTCGGGTTCTTTCAAATACGCCAGCGTCTGCCCGATTTCGCGCAGCTTGGACACGCTGTCCGCGCCCATGCCCATCGCCACGCGTTCGGGCGTGCCGAACAGGTTTGCCAACACGGGATAATCGTAGCGCGTGCCGTCGGGCTTAATCGGGTTTTCAAACAGCAACGCCGGCCCTTCGGCGCGCAGCACGCGGTCGGCGATTTCGGTCATTTCCAAATGCGGGGAAACAGGATGGGCGATGCGTTTGAGTTTGCCTTGCTGCTCGAGCATAGCGATGAAGTTGCGTAGGTCTTTGTATTTCATTTAAAGGCTACCTGAAAATGATGCATGGCTTTGGGTGTGGTCGGAGCGCTTAATCGGCATATTCTTTCAGCCGCTCCCTAGCCCATTCCGCTTGTTTTTCGGCTGCGGGGGTGCCGGTGGGCAGGGAAAGGAAGGTGGGCATGATCCATGCGCCGCCGGTAAATCCACGGCACATTTGACCAGGGGCGGAATAGGGCAAGCTAAATTTTCTGCCATCCCAAATCCAGCTTGCCCCTCCCCAGCAATCGCCAATGCCTCGTCCTTTGAAACTACCGGCTACCATGCCATCATAACTATAGCCTTGGTTGATTTCTCTGCCGACTATCGATTCAATCTGCGAGAAATCTTGGTTGGTTACAACAACCAGCCGGGTAGTGTCGTTGTAGATGGTTTGGATACAGTTGGCCTGTATCAACACATGCCCGCCACTTAAGCGGTGAGCTTCTATTTTCGGATTTTGTTTTGGAAAATCAACAAACTCGCAAGATTTTGCCTGCGGTAAACGGCGCAGTTTTTGCAGCAATACACGGTATTGCGCAGTGCGAGGGTTAAATACACGCATTATCGGCATCAATGGGCTATTGCTGCCGGCCGATTGGGCAAGCGGCATGCCAGGCACGGCAACTGCATGGATGACCGGCAATGGTTGCGGTTGCAACACGGCGCGTCGGCTGTGGCCGGGATTGATGAGCGCGGAAGGGGTGCCGCTGCGGCGTTGGAAGGCATCCATACGGCGCAAAATGGCGGCAGCACCGTCGGACGACAGCCGCCACTCCATACCGTCTGCCCCTTGTAGGCTGATGGTGGCATGGCGTTTCAAGGCATCTAATAAAACCTGGGTTTGCCCTTCGGATAATTTAACTACGCCATCGCTGCTTGAGCTTGGAACGGTGGTGATTTGGCCAGCCGGGCGGCCGTTGATAGACAGTTTGGCTGCTGTTAGCGGCCAAAACGGCTCGCCTTGATAACCGGCCTGCAAGCGGGCGGACACGACAGCCTGCTCTCCGGCAGCACGTTGCAGCAGCAGGGAAACCGGAAATTCAAGGGAATCTTTTTCGTTGGAATAGCCTGCGGCGCGGCAAGTGCCGGTGTTGTCGCAGGCCAGCTCCCAATCGCCCTGCACGGTGTAGAAACCTTGAATGGGCGCAGCGGCCAGCCTGCCGCCGAGCAGCAGTAGCAACCATAATGAATGACGCAACATTTTATTCTCCTTAGGAAGATAGCCGAGATAGGGATGGGGCTTTGCAGCGCTTGCAGGCTACCTGAAAGATTGGGTTGCGTATTGCACGGATTTTTCAGGTAGCCTTTACTCGTTCAGGCATAATGCGCCGCTATTTCCCGTGCAACACCCGCTGAGCGGCTTCGATTTTGCCGGCGAGGATGTCGGGCAGGGTGGCAATGGATTTGTCGATGGCGTCTTCAATCAGTTCTTTCTCTTCGCAGCGGGGTTTTTTCAGCACGTAGTTCACCACTTCGTTGCGGTCGCCGGGGTGGCCGATGCCCAGGCGCAGGCGGTAGAAGTCGGGGCTGCCGAGGCGGGCTTGGATGTCTTTGAGGCCGTTGTGGCCGCCGTTGCCGCCGCCGAGTTTGAATTTGATGCGGCCGGGCTCGAGGTCGAGCTCGTCGTGGATGACGAGGATTTCCTGCGGCTGGATTTTATAAAACGAGGCAACGGCCTGCACGGCTTGGCCGGAGAGGTTCATATAGGTTTGCGGCTTGAGCAGGCGGATTTCGCCGCTGGGGCGGGTGCTGCGGATGAGGTGGCCGAAGAATTTCCTGTCGTCTTGCCAATGGCTGTGCCATTGCTGAGCGAGCTGGTCGAGCAGCCAGAAGCCGGCGTTGTGGCGGGTGTCTTCGTATTCGGGGCCGGGGTTGCCGAGGCCGACGATGAGTTTGATGGGCATGGGGTTTCCTTATGGGTTCGGGCTACCTGAAAAGGGGGTTGGCTGTTTGGGTTGGGTTGAGGCTGGTTTTTCAGGTAGCCTCTTTGTCCAGTGTGAGGTGCGGCAGGGCGAGGTAGGCTTCGGACTGCATTTCGGTGAGGCGGCTGGCGCTGCGCACGAATTCGTTGGCGAAGTCGCCGTGGGTGTAGATTTGTTCGGGCGGCACGGCGAGGCTGGCGCTGAGTTTGACCCGGTAGTCGTAGAGTACGTCGATGAGCCAGGTGAGGCGGCGGGCTTCGGCGCGTTCGGTTTCGTTGAGCTGCGGGATGTGCGAGACGAAAATCATGCGGCTGGTTTCGGCCAGGGCGAGGTAGTCGGCCTGGGAGCGGGGGCCGCGGCACAGGGCGTCGAAGTGGAACCACAATACGCCGTCGGCCTGGCCTTGGGTGGGGATTTCGCGGCCGAGCAGGGGCAGGCTGCCGGGCCGGGGGGCTTGGCCGGTGTGGCGCTCGAATAAGGCGGCGAGAAGAGCCTCACTCTCGGCATCGTCGGGAATAAAGAAGATGTCGGCGGGGCTGAGGCTGCGTTGGCGGTAGTCTTGGCCGCCGTCCACGTTGAGGATGTCGAGGCTTTTTTCGAGCAGGGCGATGGTGGGCAGGAAACTGCTGCGGTTTTGGCCTTGCGGGTAGAGCCCGGCCGGCTCGTAGTTGGAGGTGGCCACGAGCACCACGCCTTCGGCCAGCAGGCCTTCGAGCAGGCGGCCGAGAATCATGGCGTCGGCGATGTCGCTCACGTGGAATTCGTCGAAGCAGAGGATTTGGGCGTCGCGGGCGATGTCGCGGGCCACGGCTTGCAGGGGGTTGGCTTGGTTTTTGTGTTCGCGCATGCGGCGGTGGGCTTCGGCCATGAAGGCGTGGAAGTGCACGCGGCAGGCGGTGCCGGGCGGCAGACAGCCGTGGAAGGCGTCCATCAGGAAGCTTTTGCCGCGCCCGACGCCGCCGTAGAAATAGAGGCCTTTGGGCGGCTTGGCTTTTTTGCCGAAGAGTTTGCCCAGCAGGCGGCCGCGCTGTTGGCGGTGGGCATTGAGCTCGTGCCAGAGCTGGTCGAGGCGGCGGATGGCGGTTTCTTGGGCGGCATCGCGGATAAAGCCGGGCTGCTGGGACGCAGCCTGATACCAGCTCAGGGGGCTGTGGCCGGCGAAGGGGGGCGGGGTGAATGTGGTCATGATGTGTGTTTGGTGGGTTTCAGGTAGCCTTTATATCGAAAATGCTGCTTACTTCCTACGCCGTTGGTTGTTGCCCGGCATGGAAATAAGTGTTTCCACTATAGGAGGCGGGATGGATGAAAAACTGCGCTATTGTGCCTGATATGGCGGGGGATGAACAGGTGTGGACAGGCGATGAAACGGGCGGGCTATGGCCGGAATGCCTTGTTTTCATACCGTGTCGGCCATACTGGCTGCGGCGCGATGCTGGGTGTTGAAGGAAACATATTCCGGCTATTCAGATGCCCGCCCGCTGACAGATTGAAGGCTACCTGAAAATCTTTATTCGTTTTCAGGTAGCCTTTTGTGTGCCGCGCGGGGCTTAGCGGATGCTTTCCAATGCCTGTTGCAAGTCGGCAATCAAGTCGGCGGTGTCTTCCAGGCCGATGGAGAGGCGGATGAGGCCTTCGCGGATGCCGGCTTCGAGTTTGGCTTGGGGCTCGAGGCGGCAGTGGGTGGTGGTCCAAGGGTGGGTGATGGTGGAGCGCACGTCGCCGAGGTTGGCGGTTTTGGAGAAGACTTTAACGCGGTCGATCACCTGCCAGGCGGCGCTCTGCCCGCCTTTGAGCTCGAAGGCCACCACGATGCCGCCGCCGGATTGCTGCTTGGCGGAAAGCGCGGCTTGGGGATGGTTGGGCAGGCCGCTGTAATACACTTTGGCCACTTCGCTGCGTTTTTCCAGCCATTCGGCCACAGCCTGCGCCTGGGCGCTTTGTTTTTCGACACGCAGCGGCAGGGTTTCGCAGCCGGAAAGCAGTACCCAGGCGTTGAACGGGGAGAGCAAAAGGCCGGCTGAGTTGGTGTACATCGCCACTTTTTCCATCAGTTCGGCGCGGCCGCACACCACGCCGCCCATCACGCGGCCGTGGCCGTCGATGGCTTTGGTGGCGGATTGCACGGACAAGTCGGCGCCGAATTTGAGCGGCTGCTGCAGGGCGGGGGAGCAGAAGCAGTTGTCCACGGTGAGCAGGGCGCCGTTGCTGTGGGCGATTTCGGCCAGCGCGGCGATGTCGGCAACTTCGTTGAGCGGGTTGGACGGGGTTTCCACAAACAGCATTTTGGTGTTGGGCTTCACGGCGGCGCGCCAGGCGGCGGGGTCGGTTTGCGGCACGAGGGTAACTTCGATGCCGAAACGGGTGATGTGGTTTTGGATAAAGCCCAGGGTGGTGCCGAACAGGCTGCGGCTGGTGACGAGATGGTCGCCGGCGGAGAGGAAAGTGAGCAAGGCGGCTTGGATGGCGGCCATGCCTGTGCCGGTGGCGATGCCGGCTTCGCCGCCTTCGAGCAGGGCGATGCGGCGGGCAAAGGCGGAAACGGTGGGGTTGGCAGTGCGCGAGTAGGTGAAGCCGGGTTTTCTGTGGGCAAACAAATCGGCGCCGTCGGCGGCGGAATCAAACATGAAGCTGCTGGTCAGGAACAGGGCTTGGTTGTGTTCGTTGTAGTCGGTTTGCTCTTTGGTGCCGCGGATGGCGAGGGTTTGCGGATGAAGTGGTTGGGTCATGGTATCTTTTCCAAGTGAATGAATAGGGAGGATAGGGTTTTCAGGTAGCCTCAATTTTGCCTGATTAGGCTACCTGAAAAGCAATTTTTGTGCGATTAGGGGCACGATAGTAAATAAACGATGCGGTAAACGGCTTTAAGCATACTCTTTTTGCCTGCCGCCGAAAACCCGCTGCCTAAGATAACCAAAGCTGGCGTGCAAAATTGCCAATCAACAGGCACAGCAAAGCCATAAAACCATAACGCAGCCAGCGGCTGCCGCCGAGTACCGCCAGCTTCGCGCCGCAGAAGCCGCCGCTTAGGTTGGCCGCCGCCAGCGGCAGCGCCCAGTGCCACAGCACATGTTGGCTGGGGATAAAAAAGCTCAGTGCGGCCAGATTGGTCATCAGGTTGATTACCTTGGCGCAGGCGGTGGCGGTGAGGAAATCGTAGGCAAAAAAGCGCACGAACACGAAGGCCAGCAGGCTGCCCGTGCCCGGGCCGAACAGGCCGTCATAAAAGCCGATGGCCGCGCCAAACGCCGTGCCCAGCAGCATTTCGCCCCGCGTGAGCGCGCGGGTGCGCTCGGTTTGCCCCAAATCTTTGCGGAAGAAGGTGTACACAAACATCGCCACCATAATCACCAGCATGGCCGGTTTCATATATTGCACCGGCACATAGGCCACCAGCTTCGCGCCGGCGAACGAGGCGGCAAAAGCCAGCGCGCCGGCGGGCAGCAGCATCTTCCACGGCAGCTTCAGGCGGCGGGCGAACTGGCCGGCGGCGGTGAATGTGCCGGCGAACGAAGCTGCCTTGTTGGTGCCCAGAACGGTGGGCACGGGCGTGGCCGGCGGCAACACGCCGAACAGCGCGGGCAGCTGCAACAGCCCGCCGCCGCCCACGGCCGCATCCATCAGCCCGGCCAAAAAACCGGTGATGAGTAGCAGGATAAAGGAAAGCTCCATGGGTTTCTCCGTTGATGATGGGGTAGGGCGGCATGGCCACGCCGCCAATTGGTTTTGTTTGTTTCTTTTAAATTTCAGGTAGCCTTAACGGCAGCTGGGGGGAAGCTTGCTTCCTCTCACAGCCGCACGTTGTGGCAGGCTTCGTATACCGGCAGCAGGCGGTGTAGGGTTTCGACTAGCCAGGCCGCGCTGTCGGCCTGTTCCAGTTGGTCGCGCTCCAAGTGGCGGCCGAGGCAGAGGAAATCCTGCGGGCTGCGCAGGGCGAAGGCTTCGGGCGGGGCGGCGGCGATGGCGGGGTAGTCGGCGTATTCGCTGTCGTTGCCATGCCAGATTTGGAAGTCGGCAAATTCGGCATGCGGGAAATCGGCCAAAGCCTGTTGGTAGCAGGCCAGCGGTAGGGTGGAGCGGGCGGCGCGGTATTCGTGCCATTCGAGGCTGGCGGTGAGCCGGCGGCGGTTGAGCAGTAGCGAGAGAATCACTGCTGTATCGGCATGGGTTTGATATTTGAAATAGGCAAAAAAATGGGCGCGCACCTGCCAGCCGTTGCACCAGCGTTCGATATGCGGCGGGGCAAAGCCTGTGCCCAATTCGGAGGCTACCTGCAAAATCAACGTGCGCCACACTTGCCACGCGGCTTTGTAGTCGGCCTTGGTTTGCGCTTCGGTTTCGGGCTGGTATTGGCGGATTTGGGCGAACTGGAAAAACGGGCGTTGGAACAGGTCGCAGCTTTGCGGGGTGAGCATGATGGAGTGGCGGTTGGCAAGAAAGGTGGAAAGGCTACCTGAAAAATGGGGCTTCAGGTAGCCTCAATGCATGTTGGGGCTGCCTGAAATCAGTTTTTGAACGGGAAATGGGAACGGGGCATCCGTGTTTTATTAGGCATACGATAAAAGGCTACCTGAAACCTTTTTCAGGTAGCCTTTCCGTTTTATTTTTCCAGCGCGGCCTGCAATCTCTGTTCCAGCACGTCGCTGTCGAAGGATTTGGCGATCACTTCAAAGCGGCTGTCGCGCCGCCAGGCCACTTGGTTGGCGCCCCATTGACCTTCGCTCCAGTTGAGCCACACCCAGCTGCCGAGCACTTGGAACACGCCTTTGGCGCGGATGAGGCCTTCGCACAGTTTGGGCAGGTCGTTGAAGAATTTGGTGAGCTTTTCGCCGTCGAAGCTGCTGCCGGCGGGGAAGGTGTAGCCTTGCGATTGCAGGCCCATGCTGTTGTCGGGCAGCTCTTTGATGCGGTAGCGGCTTTTTTCCACCACCGGGGTTTCCAGCAGGGCGATGTCCAAATAGGCGTCGGTGGTTTCCAGCACGGCGGCTTTGGGCGGGAAGAGTTGGGCGGCTTTGCTGCGGAAGGCGGCCATTTCTTCGGGGCTGCACACGTCGGTTTTGTTGGCAATCAGCACGTCGGCCACGCTCACCTGGTCGCGGTAGAGCGGCTGGTTGGCGTAGTCGGGGTTGGTAAATTGGCGCGGGTCGACCAGGGTAAATACGGCGCCGATATCCAGCATTTGGTCGAAGGGTTTGGCGCGCAGCTCGTCGATCACGCTGGCGGCGTGTGCCAGGCCGCTGGCTTCGATGATGATGCGGTCGGGCTTGTTGCCGCTCACCATGCGGTTGATGGTGGTGCCCATCTGCGCCCCGGCCACGCAGCACAGGCAGCCGCCGGCGATTTCGGCCACGGGGATGCCGTTGTCGCTCAGCACGGCGCCGTCGATGCCGATTTCGCCGAATTCGTTTACCACGATCACCCATTTTTCATCGGGGCTCTTCTGCTCCATCAGGTGGCGCAGGGCGGTGGTTTTGCCTGTTCCCAAAAAGCCGGAAAACAGATGTACTTTTGCTTTCTTTATTTCTGACATTGTTTGCATATTCCTGTTAAAACAACATGTTCTTCTTTTAGTTTAAACCCGCCTGCGGCCACGCCGGCGCACAGCGCCTGCCATTCGCGGGAGAGGGTTTGCTCATCGGTGTTGCCACACTCGGTACACACCAAAATAAAGGCGCTGTGGTGGTGTTGCCGCTCGTCGCTGCTGTGGCAGTGGTCGTCGCAATGGTGGCGGGCATGGCTGCATAAAACATAGCCGTTTACCGCGGCCACTTTGTGCAGCACGCCGTGTTCGGCCCAGAAATCGAGCGCACGGTAGGCGGTGGGCGGCGCCACCACGCCGTTGCTCTGCTGCTGCATTTGCGCCAGCACGGTGTAGGCCTTAATCACGCCTTCCTGCCGCAAAACGATATCCAACACCTGCTCGCGCAGGGCGGTAATCTGCAGGCCTTGCTCGCGGGCGCGGGCGATGATGGCGGTTTTGTAGTCGGGTGCGGAATGCTTGGTCATGGCTGCTTCCTATTATTATTGGCTGGGGTGGCGCACAACGGCGAGCGGGTTGAAGCTCTGCGCCACCGGCATGATTTCGATGCTGTTCACGTTCATGTGTGCGGGGCGCCGGTAGAGCCACAGCACGGTGTCGGCGATGTCTTCGGGGCGGATGTAGTCCACGTTTTTATATAAATCGGCGGCGCGTTGGTCGTCGCCTTTGAAGCGCACGTTGGAAAACTCGGTATCGCCGCACAAGCCGGGCTCGATGTTGCTCACGCGCACGCCCGTGCCGGCCAAATCGGCGCGCAGGTTCAGGCTGAATTGGCGCACATAGGCCTTGGTGGCGCCATACACATTGCCGCCGGGGTAGGGGTAGGTGCCGGCCACCGAGCCGAGGTTGATGATATAGCCGCTGCCGCGCGCCACCATGCCGGGCAGCACTTGGCGGGTGAGGTAGGTGAGGCCGATGATGTTGGTTTGAATCATGGTTTGCCAGTCGGCAAAATCGGCTTGATGAGCCGGGTCCAACCCCAATGCCAGGCCGGCGTTGTTCACCAGGCAGTCGATCCGGGCAAAGTTTTCAGGTAGCCCTTTGAGCGCGGCATCCACGGAAGTGGGATCGCCCACGTCCATTTGCAGCGGCAGGAAGTTGGCGCCCAATTCTGCGCGCAGTTCGTCCAGTTTGTCGGCACGCCGCGCTGCGCCGATCACGCGGTAGCCCGCTGCGGCGAGCGTGCGGCAGATGGCCCGCCCGAAACCGGCCGATGCGCCGGTGACCAAAATGCTCATGATTGCCTCCGTTGTGCTGGATTGCTCGATATAGCCGGGGTACTTCCCTTCCTATGGCGTTGGTTTGTTTTGCAGGAAGGAATAACGGTTTTGGCTAAAAGCAATAGTATAACACCGGCAGCTTGCCGGCAGCTTTAAAATGGCATCAAGGCGCTAGCAAACCAACTTAACTTTCATTACTGCGTTGGTTTGCCCCATCCTTATTTTGAATCCACTATATTTCAGGTAGCCTCTGACGGAACGCCGTATTCTGCCCAATAGCGGCAGGCGGCGGTATAAGGCTACCTGAAAACCATGCTAGAATGCCCGCCTTCCGCATTTTGGCCAAAGGCTTGTTGATATGGCACGTCATCCCTACCGCCGCCTGCGTTCGGCACGTTTCGCCCTGCCCGAAGTGGGCATTTCCGAACACGGCAACATCCGCTCGCTGCATTTGGGCAGCGAAACGGTGCAAAGCTCGATGAACGTGGATTACCCCGCCGAGCTGGTGCTTTCCTACAGCCGCGCCATGATGGCCTGGCTCCTGTTTGCCGAAAACGTGCGCCACATCACGCAAATCGGGCTGGGCGGAGGCTCGTTTGTGCGCTGGATCGATGCCCACCTGCCCGAAGTGGCGCAAACGGCGGTGGAAATCAACCCGCAGGTAATCAGCGTGGCGCGCGGCCTGTTTGAATTGCCGTTTGAAGGCGAGAAATTTGAAATCATCGAGGCCGACGGTGCGGAATACATCAAAACCCTGCGCGGCGGCACGGATATTTTGCTGGTGGACGGCTTCGATGGCGTGCAGATTATCGATGCCCTGGTGGCCGAGCCGTTTTTTGCCGACTGCCGCACTGCCCTGAGTGACAACGGCATTTTCGTCACCAACTGGTGGAGCGGCGACAAACGCTACCCGCTTTTCCTGCAACGGCTCGCGCAGGTGTTTGAACAGCGCGTGTTGTGCGTGCCCGCCGAAACCCACGGCAACGTGGCTGTGCTCGCCTTCCAAAACCAAGTGCCCCAGCCGCTAGCGGCACTGCAGAAAAAAGCCGCCAAGCTGGGCGAGCAATACGGGCTGGACTTCAAAACCATGCTGCATCAGGCGCACGTGCCGCCGGACAGCACTTGGCAGTGGCTGCGTTGAGCGCGTTTGAAGGGCGGGTTTGATACCTGCCCATTGTTATGAGAGGCTACCTGAAAAGCATTTGTGTGGGCGGCGAGTGCCAGCTTTGTGGAATGAAATAAAGGCTACCTGAAAAAACCGTATGGTTTTCAGGTAGCCTTTTGGTATGCCTTATTTATACGGCTGCTGCGGTGAAGCGTTGGTGCAGATGGGCTTTCTTCTCCACATCATCGGCAATCGCAATGGCCAAATCTGCCACGCTGATACCGGCCGGCGCGTCACCCGCCATCAGGAGTTCGTCGCCGCCCAGGCGGTATTGGCTGGTGCGCTCTTCGCTGAAGCCGCCGTCGGCGCCGAGGCAGGCGGGCGGGGAAATCATCGCCCAGTTCACATCGGCGTGTTGGGCTTGCAAGTCGCGCAGCAGATTGCGTGCGGCGTTGGCGCCATCGAAAATTTCTTTCGGGAATTCGGGCGTATCAATCAGCTGCACGCCGGGCGCCACAAACAGGCTGCCTGCGCCGCCTACGGCCAAAAGATAGGGCACTTTCGCCGCTTTGGCTGCCGCCAGGATGGCTGCGTAGCCGGCGGTGAAATCGCGGCCGATGTTCGGATTGGTCCAGCCCGGGTTGAACGCGCTCACTACCGCATCGAAGCCGGCCAGTTGCGCGGCAAAATCGGCCGCATACACATCGGCCTGCACGGCTTTCACATTCGGCGTGGCCAACACCTTATCCGTGTTGCGCGCAAAGGCGCTTACTTCATGCCCGCGTTCTACCAGCTCGCGCACCACAGCGTTGCCCACATATCCGGTGGCACCGATTACAGCGAATTTCATATTTAGCTCCTTAAGTTTTGTTGATTAATCATGATGGAGCGCATTCTAAGGGCATTCATCCAGCTTGATAATCCGATGTAAACTGTTTACGCTGTGAAGCCCAACTAAACAATGGAGACCGTCATGACACAAAAAACCCTGTATTTGGGCCGCGAGCCTGAGCAATTCACCCCCGGCCAAGAGCTGGTGTTGGAATCTTTTTTCGAACAAAGCCCCTACGGCGTGGTATTTGAAGACGATTGCGGCACCGGCTATTTCTATGCCGTGCACCAAGAGGAAGGTATCCTCGATGCGCTGCATATTTATAACGTGGAAGACGTGGCAGACCGCCATATACCATCCGAAATCAGCATTCTATGGAGCGAAGACCTCGGCCTGGCCGCGCTTGATATCAACGGCTACATCCACGCCGTGTTCGACTTTGCCGCCCACGCCGGCTATTGCCGCAATGCTTTCCCCGAGGCCGACGGCGACTGGCTGCGTGAGCCAAACCGCCTGCTGAGCGATGAGCTGCTCGACCAACTGCTGGGCGCATAAACCATGCACAATCAAATTGTTCAAACCGGCAACCGCTTCAGCCTGTCGTTTGCCGGTTTAGGCGGCCATGAACACTGTTTTTTCTCGCAATACGCCCCAAGCGGCCATGAGCTGGCCAAAATCATCCGCCGCATCATGCGGGAGGAAAATATCAAAAATGTCGAGCTGGCCGCAGAGCAAGACAGCCTCACGCTCAGTGCCAAAAAACGCCGCCCCTTGGAAAGCATCTGCACACGGCTTGAGTTTGAAATACGCATGTTTGAGGGCAGCGCTTATGCGGTGAAGACAAAAAATTTGTTTAAATAAACTGTTATGGATGATCTCAAACCCCTGCTCACTTTCGCCGCCGTGCTCGAACACGGCAGTATGAACGCCGCCGCGCAAGCTTTGGGCATGACTCCGTCTGCCGTGAGCCAGCACATCAGCCGGCTGGAAAAGCTGCATGGCGTGAAGCTGTTGCACCGCAGCACCCGCCGCCTGGCTCCCACCGATGCTGGCCAAGCACTTGCCGCGCATTGCCGCCGACTGCTCGCCACCGTACAAGACACCCGCACCGCGCTCGACGGACTGAAAACCGATGTTGCCGGCAGTGTGCGCTTGGCCGCGCCCACCGGTTTAGTGAATGCTGCCGCCTTTCAGCACGCCCTGCGGCGCATCCGTCGCGAACATCCCGCCCTCAGCCTCGAATTGCACTTTGGCGAAGCCATCGCCGAACTGCGCGAAGGCAGTATCGACATCGCCCTGCGCGGCGGCGGTCATGCCTTGGACGAGCCCGACCTGGTCGCCCGCAGGCTGGCCGAATGGCCTTGGCAAATTTGCGCTGCTCCGGGCTACCTGAAAACCGCTCCCGCCATTACCCATCCTGCCGATTTAGCCGCCCACCCTTGGGTGTACCACCTGCCGCCGCACATCGAGCTTACGCGCGGCAATGAACGCTATCTGCTCAACATCGATCACGGCACCGTTTGCAACCAGCTGGCCGCCGTACGCCACTTGTGCGAGGCCGGCCTCGGCCTTGCCCTGATTATTGCCGGCGAAACCCGCGATGCCGTTGCCCAAGATCGGCTACAAATCCTCCTGCCCGATTGGCAGCTGCCCGCCGTTACCCTCTATGCCGTAACGCCCCACCGCGTGCAAGCCGCCCGTACCGCCGCCGTGTTACGGATCTTGCAGGAGAGTTTTGCGGGGGGGGGGGCGGAGGCTACCTGAAAACACGTGGAGGTGCAGAACAGCGCTGATTATCCGCGTGGGCAGGCAGTGGCTCGGCTCAACGGAGAAGCCTGCCCGGAAGAAGCCGCAAGGATGGTGGCAGAATTGTTGGGGTGTTGGCGGAAATGATATGATGGACAGCCGTTATCCATAACGGAACTGCCGCAGACTTCTATCAAGTCAGCCTGCATAAAATATCAATCTAATGAAAAGGAAAAATATGATGTTATTGAGCAATATTGAAACCGTTCCCGGCCGCACCGTCGTCCGCCATTTGGGATTGGTTCAGGGTTCGACCGTGCGCGCCAAACACGCCGGCCGGGATTTTATGGCGGGTTTGAAAAACTTGGTTGGCGGTGAACTGAAGGGCTACACCGAGCTTTTAAACGAAGCCCGCGATGAGGCGATTGCACGCATGGTCGAACAAGCGCGTCAGGCCGGAGCCAATGCCGTGGTAAATGTGCGTTTTTCCACCGCATCCGTAGCGGCAGGGGCTGCCGAAATCTTTGCCTACGGTACAGCTGTGGTTTTGGAATAGGGGGCTGCGATGTCGAACGACAACGATGGTTTCTCCGTCATCCTGCTGCTGGTGTACCTGTGGCCGATTTGGCTGCTGCTGATCACCTATTTCACCGGCCGCCACATCGAGCGGAAACATTATGCCGATATCGAGGCGCGGGAAGCTGCGCTGCGGCATATCATGGTGATTGCCGTAAAAAAACCGCCGCAGGACTTTAGCGGCGGGGAATTGGTTTATGCAGGAGTCGTCGTTTCCAGCGATTATTTCCGCCGTATGCTGGCAGCGTTCCGCAATTTTTTCGGCGGCAATATCCGCAGCTACGAAACCTTGCTCGACCGTGCACGGCGCGAAGCCGTACTGCGCCTAAAAGAACAGGCTGCAGCGAAAGGGGCAAATGCCGTGTTGAACTTCAAATTGGAAACGGCCTCTTTGGATAACATCTATCAACCGCAACAAGGCGGTGTGGTAGGTACGGTTGAAGTGTTGGCTTATGGCACGGCAGGACGGCTGTCTTAGCCGGCTCAGTCTCTGCATAATTGATACCAAGAATACAAGGCCGTCTGAGTTTTTCAGACGGCCTTGTATTCTTGGCTAAACCGAATTACAGCCAGCATCGGGTGGGTAGTTATGCCCACATACTCTCTTTCAGGCTACCTGAAAGCACCGCTTCAACGAAGTTAAAAACCGTGTGGGCATTTATGACCTCTCTGCAAAAATCCGGCAATCACTGTTTTCAGGTAGCCTTTAATGAACAAGGCTACCTGAAAAACGCTACAAATATTGTTTGCTCAGATATACGTTCACGAGCAGGCCGCTGGGGTGGTGGGGGCTTTGGGCCAGTTCGATGCGGCCGCCGTGGCGTTCGGCGATGGTGCGGGCGATGGAGAGGCCGAGGCCGGTGCCTTCCTGGCCGCTGCCGAGGATGCGGTAGAAGGGGTCGAACACGCGGCTGCGTTCGGCGGGGGGGATGCCGGGGCCGTTGTCTTCGATGCGGAAGATGATGTGGTCGGGTGTTTCTTCGGCACTCAAGTCGATTTGGCTGCCGGGCGGAGTGTAGCGGATGGCGTTGTCGGCCAGGGTTTTGACAAGGGTGTAGAGGTCGGCTTCGTTGGCGTGGAAGACGGGGTTGGCGGGGCTGGATACGCCGAGGTCTTGCTCTTTGGCTTCAGCCAGGGGCAGGAGGTCTTCGATTACGCTGCGGAAGAGGTCTTGGCTGGACAGGCGCTCTTGGGGGCGCTGGGCTTCGGGGGCTTGGGCGCGGGAGAGGGAGAGGAGTTGTTCGAGCAGGCGGCGGTTGCGGTGGATGCCTTGCAGGAGGCTGGCGAGCTGGCCGGCAGCGGGTTCGGGCAGGCTGTTGGCGGCCAGGCGCTCGGCTTGTAGGGAGAGGGCGGTCATGGGGCTGCGCAGTTCGTGGGCGGCATCGGCGATGAAGCGCTGTTGCTGTTGCATGGCTTGATGGGTGCGCTCAAGCAGGCGGTTGATGGCTTGGATGAAACCGCGGATTTCATTGGGGATGTTTTCGGTGCTCAGCGGGGCGAGGTCGCTGCTGCGGCGCGCTTCGAGGCTTTGGGAAAGGCGGTGCACGGGCTGCATGGTGCGGCGGACGATGAAGATGGTGAGCAGGATGCTGAGGGGGGCGAGCAGGATGAGCGGCATGGCGCTGTTCCAGGCGGCATGTTCGGCCATGTCTTCGCGGAAGTCGTTTTCTTGGAGCACGGCAACGGGCCCCTGGGGGGTGTGGCGGATGTAGGCGCGGTAGGTGTCATCGCCATCGGGCTCTTGGAAGGTGTGCAGGCCTTCGGGCAGGTTGGCGGGGAGGGTGATGTGGTCGTCGTCATCGTCGTCGCTATCGCGGCTTCGGGCGCGTTCGCCTGCGGGGGTTTGGATGCGGATGTGAGCGTCGCGCTGGCTTTCGGTGTTTTCAGGTAGCCTGTTGGGGTCGATGTGGGCGGCGATTTGGCGCAGGAGGTCGTCTTGCAGTTTGTTGGTGCTGCGGTAGCTGTCGTAAAAGGCAAAGCCGCCGGCCAGGAGTGCGGCTAGCAGCAGGGCGGCACTGAGTGCGGCGGCCAGGCGCAGTTGGATGGAGTGGCGGAAGGGGATGGGGAGGCGCATGGAAGTTTAAGGTTTTTTAATATTCTGATTTTAAGCCGCTTGCCGGGTTTCAGGTAGCCTTATGGGGTGGCGGTGATGAGCGGCATGAGTTCAATCCGGCTGGGGCTCTTTGGGCACCATCCAGCCGACGCCGCGGATGTTTTTAATGTGTTCTTTGCCGATTTTTTTGCGCAGGGCGTGGATGAGGTAGTCGATGGCGTTGCTTTCCACTTCTTCGCCCCAGCCGTAGATTTTGTCTTCGAGGCTGCTGCGCGAAAGGATGGTGCCGGGGCGTTGGAGCAGGGCTTCGAGGATGGCGAATTCTTTGTTGCTCAGTGCGACGGGTTCGCTCTGGCCGACGATTGCCACTTGGTGGGCGGCGGGATTGAGGATGAGAGCGCCGTTGCTCAGCAGGGGGCTGGTGCGTTGGTGTTGGCGGCGCAGGACGGCGCGGATGCGGGCTTGCAATTCGGCCATGTCGAAGGGTTTGACGAGGTAGTCGTCGGCGCCGCCGTCGAGGCCGGAGAGGCGGCTGTGTAGGTCGTCGCGGGCGGTGAGGATGAGCACGGGGGTGGGGTTGCCGCTGCCGCGCAGCTGCTGCAATACGTCGAGGCCGTCTTGGCCGGGCAGGCCGAGGTCGAGCAGGATGAGGTCGTAGCTTTGGCTGCCGAAAGCGGTAACGGCGGTGCGGCCGTTGTTGATCCAATCTACGGCGTAGCCGCTGTCTTTGAGGCTGCCGGCTACGGCGTCGGCAATCATGGTGTCGTCTTCGATGAGGAGGATGCGCATGGCGGTTTGGCTTGGGGTGGGTGGGGATGGTGGCAGTATAGCAGGCGTGAATGAGGGGGAAATTAGGGCGGAAATGTTTGGGCTTGGCCGGATAGGTTTTCAGGTAGCCTTTGTGCGGATAAGGGCTACCTGAAAGGGCAGTCGGCTATGATGGCACTTTAAGTATATTTATTTGAAAGGATAATGCTGGCCGAGGTTTTTGCCCCAGCTTAATTCGGCAAATCTGTTTTTGAAGGTTTCGTACACTGCTGCCGAATTAATTTTATCTGCCGAGTAGTTTTGTATTTCTTCTAGGTTGGATATGTCGGTGAAAGAGATGAATATGGGAATGTTTTTGTCTTCCAATTTTGCTTCTATCCCCGGCTTGGCAGCAATCAGCGAAGAGATGCATGTTTCGAACATGAATTTTCTGTAGGCATCGAAATCGCTTCTATCCATGCTTTCATCACGGTTTATTTCTCTATTGAACTCTTTTCAGCGGCTGTTTTCAAGCTGGTAACTCATGTTAAGCCATTCGTTTGGCGACCATTTGTAATACAGGAAGTCTTCTGTTTCACCGGCTTCATTTTTGGAAACGAGATGGTTCAGGCTTTTAAAATCGGCCAATGCCAAAAAGAAATTGTCCATGCCGTCATTGCATACCAGGGATAGGGCGTATGGTTTTTTGCCGTTATCCAGCATTTTGCTGAAATCGCTGATAATGGCTTCGGCCAGTATGTTGCTTATTTTCTCCATCATATTTCCTCACGGGATATTTGCGTTGGTACGCTGGAATAAACTTTCAGGTAGCCTAGGCTACCTGAAAACATAAATTCCTGTTAATTCAAACTTAATCCTGCTCGGCCAACCAATCCACATAGCGGCGCACGCCGGTGGCCACGTCGTCGAATGCTTCGGTATAGCCGGCGGCGCGCAGGGCGCTGATGTCGGCCTGGGTGAAGCTTTGGTATTTGCCTTTGAGTGCGTCGGGGAATTCGCTATACACAATCAAACCTTGTTTTACCAGCTCTTCCAGCGGCAGCTCGGGCTTGCCTTCGCGGGCGCGGCAGGCGTTTACGGTGGCGGCGGCCAGGTCGTTGAAGGGCTGGCTGCGGCCGGTGCCGCAGTTGAAAATGCCGGATACTTCGGGATGGTCGTAGAAGAAGAGGTTTACTTTGACTACGTCTTCCACGCAGATGAAGTCGCGGCTTTGCGCGCCGGCGGGGTAGCCGTCGTAGCTGCCGAACAGGGTAACGCGGCCGTGCTCGCGGTATTCGTGGAAGTGGTGGTAGGCCACGGAGGCCATGCGGCCTTTGTGCTGCTCGCGGCGGCCGTATACGTTGAAATAGCGCAGGGCAACCACTTGATTGTGCAGCCCTTCTGCCATACGGCGGCGCAATACTTGGTCGAACAGGAATTTGGAATAGCCGTATACATTGAGCGGAGCTTCCAATTCGCGCTGTTCGCGGAAGGTTTGGCCTTTGCCGTATACGGCGGCGGAGGAGGCGTGGATCAGGCGGATGCGGTCGTCTTGGCACCAGTCGAGCAGGTCGAGCGTGTATTGGTAGTTGTTGTCCATCATGTACACGCCGTCGTGGTTCATGGTGTCGGAGCAGGCGCCTTGGTGGAAGATGGCTTCGATGTCACCGCCGTTGATTTGGTGGGCGCGCACTTGGCGGATGAATTCGTGTTTGTCCAGATAGTGCGCAATATCGGCCTGCACCAGATTGCGGAATTTGTCGGCACGGCTGAGGTTGTCCACCGCGATGATGTCGGTGATGCCGCGCCGGTTGAGTGCGTGCACGATGTTGCTGCCGATAAAGCCGGCGGCGCCGGTAACGATGATGGTCATGAGCTTTTCCTGATAACGGGTTGGCGGGTATTTTAACCGATTTCGGGCTACCTGAAACTTGAATATCCGCCCTTGGAAACCATATAGCAGCCCAATACAAGATAACAACAAGGACAGTATCATGACCACCCAATCCGCCAATCTGCGCACCCGCTTTATTTTCGACGACCAACCCGTGCGCGGCCTGCATGTTCAGCTGCAAAGCGTGTGGCAGCACATCGTACAGCGCAAACCCTACCCCGCCGCCATCCGCAGCGCACTGGGCGAGCTGCTGGCTGCCGGCGTCCTGCTTTCCAGCAATCTCAAGCTGCCCGGCAAGCTCATATTGCAAATCCAAGGGCAGGGCGACCTTAAAATACTCGTGGCCGAAACCGATTCCAACCACAGCTGCCGCGCCACCGCCCGTTGGAACGAACAAGCCAACTTAGACGACGGCCGCAGCCTGATCGAGCTGCTCGGCGAAAACGCCGTATTCGGCATCACCCTCCAGCCCAACGAAGGCGAACCCTGGCAAGGCATCGTGCCGCTCGAAGGCAGTAACATCGCCGAAATGCTCAGCGCCTATATGCGCCGCTCCGAGCAGCTCGACACCCACATCAGTCTCTCCGCCTCCGAACACGCCGCCGGCGGCCTGCTGCTGCAAAGGCTGCCCGAACAGCAAATCGACGCCGACGCCTGGACGCACTACACCACCCTGGCCGACACCGTTACCCCGCAGGAATTGATCGAGCTCGACGCCCAACACCTGCTCTACCGCCTGTTCCACGAAACCCCGCCGCGCGTGTTCGAGCCCGAACAAATCGAATTCGCCTGCACCTGTTCGCGCGGCAAAGTGAGCGATATGCTGCTGCTTTTGGGCGGGCAGGAAGTGGGCAACATCGTGGCCGAACAAGGCAGCATCGCCATCGACTGCGATTTCTGCGGCGAAAAATACGTGTTCGACGACACCGACGTGCAAGCCCTGTTCGGCATGGAAATCGAAGCCATGACCGGGCAGCAACTGCAATAAGGCCGCATTGTCTTAAACTGTAAAAGGCTACCTGAAAACTGTTGCTCGGTTTTCAGGTAGCCTTTTGTTGAATATGTTTCAGGTAGCCTGTGCCGTTGCAGGCTACCTGAAAATATAGAGCGGTAAGCGGGAAGTGTATGGTATGCATGCTGTTTTAGACAGCCGGTGAGTTGTGCGGGCGAATAAAGTTCAAGCCCTTAAACGTGTAAATCGTGCTGTTGTCTGCCATGAGGCTACCTGAAAATGCAGAACGGTTTTCAGGTAGCCTCATTGTTGGTTTAACTGTGCGGCACGAATAGTTGGCCGTTGAAGCGGTATTTGAGGCGGCGGTTGGTGGGGGTGTGGGTATGGCTGCTGATTTGCGGCTGGCTGATGGTGTGGCTGCCGGGTTCGTAGAAGAAGTAGTTGTTGGCGTGTTGGCCGCTGTAGGCGATATTGAGGCGGTGGGTGGGTTCGGCGGCGGGGGCGGTTTGGATGATGGGCAGGGCTTGGAGCTGCTCGGCGGCGAAGTGGAGGAGGACGAGGGATTTTTCGGTGTGGTCGCCATCGGTGTGCTCGGTGAACAGGAGGTAGGCGTGGCCGTAGCCGTTGAGGCGGAGGGTGTGCAGGCGTTCGATGTGGCCGGGCAGGGTTTGCACGCTGGTGTGGCCGCTTGGGCTGCGGGCTTGGAGCAGGCTGGCGGGGCTGTGCGGCGGGGTGAGGCTGCGCACGCGGCCGTCGGCGCTATTGTGGATAATCAGGCCTGCAGCGCGGGTTTGGCTGAAACGGCAGGCCCAGGATTCGGCGGTTTTCAGGTAGCCTTCGAGCTGCTCGGCGAAGAGGCCGGCTGGTTGGCTGCCGTTGTGTTGCAGGGCGGCAGCGAGGGCGGCATCGGTTTTGGCGGCATGGCGGGCATGCAGCGGAGTGGCGAAGAGGGTTTGCAGGGAGATGAGGGCGTGGCGGAGCATGGCGGTGGGTTTCAGGTAGCCTTTGGGGCTACCTGAAAAGGTGTGGATGGCAGTTTCAATTCAAACGAACAAACTGCTCGCCGTTGAAGCGGTAGCGGATGCGGCGGTTGCTGACTTGTGCTGCACCATATGCTGCATCAGGGTGGTTGGCATCTGCTTTCGGCACCAGCGGGAAGCTGATGGTTTTGCTGCGGGCGTCGTAGGCAAAATCTTCATTTCTACCGCTATGGCTGGCGCTGTATTCATAGGAGAGCGTGTTAGTGGCTTTGCTGGTTCGGATAATGTTGAGCGGGTGCAGGCCGTCGTTGCTGATCTGCCAAACCGACAGGCTCTGCCCGTAGAGGGTGTTGCTGTATTTGCCTATGCTGGTGACGAAATAGGCAGTGCCGTGTTGGCCGAGTGTGTCGGAGTAGATGCCGGTTAGGATGCCTTCGCCTTTTTGGGTGGCGCTGCGGCCGGATGGGGTGCGGTACTGGAGTAGGTTGTGGTATTCACGCAGGGTGCCGCCGCTTTGGGCATCCCAGCTGAAACTGCGCAGGTGGCCGTTGGGCGCTGTGTGGATAATGATGCCGGCTCTGGTGGTTCTGGGGAAACGGCATGCCCAGGAATTGGACTGTTGCAGATAGGCGGAAAGGGTTTGGTGAAAACGGGTTTCGGCGGTATCGCGCTGGTTTTCGTTGGCTGAGCCTGCATAGCTGTGGCTGCCGCCTTCTTTCATCTGCGTGTAGGCTTGCGCCAGCGCGGCATCGGCTTGGGCGCAGGTTTGAGCGTAAACCGGGGAGGCAATGGTGGTGGCGGTGAGGATGAGGAGTTTCCACATGGCTGATGTCCTTTAGGTGGGGCGGGATGTTATTTTGCTGGTATATGCGGCGGTTTTCAAGGCAGGCTACCTGAAAATGGATGTTTGCCCATCAGCCGGTTTGATGTTTACAGGATGCCGTCTTCCCGATTGTATTCAATCATGTCGTTTACCGCTTGGGCGAGCCATGTCCTGCAATCGGGGAATTCTTGACGCTGCTCCCAGCCGGGGCTGGCGAAGTCGTGGATA
>CAUPYH010000018.1:0-28038 GCA_963515595.1 uncultured Eikenella sp.
CGGCGGCGAAGCCTTCGGCGGTTTGGCGGTACACGGCGGCGCGGTAGGGGAAGCGGGCTATGATTTCGGCAATCGCGGCATCAAGCTCGGCTTTGGTTTCCCACACCTGGCCGCAGTCATCACACATAAACAGCGAGCCGTCTTCGGGGTCGAGCTGGGTTACCCAGCCGGTGCAATGCGGCAGCGGGCAGCGGATTTTGAAGGCTTGGTTCATGATTAGGTTTCCTTGTGTTGCTAGTCAGCGGTTTTCAGGTAGCCTTTGGGGCGGCTACCGGGATTGTTTGTAAACGATATGGCTTGCGGCAGTTTTCAGGTAGCCTCCGGCGGGAACAGTTTGCCGGGGTTGAACAGGTTATGCGGGTCGAGTTGTTTCTTAATGGCGCGCATCAGCTCGATTTCCACGGGGCTGCGCACGCTGGGCAGCCAGTGGTTTTTCACTTGGCCGATGCCGTGTTCGGCGGCAATCGTACCCTGGCAGGCAAGGGTGTGTTGGTAGACGATGCGGTTGATGCCGTCTTCGTATTCGTAGACTTGGTTGCTGCGGATGTGCGGCAGGAAGGTGTTGAAATGCAGGCTGCCGTCGCCGAGGTGGCCGAATACGATGATTTCAATGCCCTCATAAGCCTGCTTGAGCGCGGCGGAGGCGTTGGCCACCAGTTCGGCCACGCGCTCGATGGGCATGGCGATGTCGTGTTTGATGCTGGCACCGAGTGCTTTTTGCGCGGCGGAGATGTCTTCGCGCAGCCGCCACAGTTCGGCGCGTTCGCCCTCCGACTGCGCCAGCACGGCATTTTCCCAGCCATGCTCAAACAAGAATCCGGCCAAATCGTCGGCCAATTCGGGGCGCGGCAGGCTGTCGTTCAATTCGAGCAAAATATGCCACTCGGCATCAATCGGCGGGCTGAGGCGGCTGTAGGCGGCGGAGAGGGCAAGCGCGGGTCGACTCACCAGCTCGAAGCTGCACAGCCGCTCGGCAAAACGGCCTTGGATGCGGGTGAGCAAGCGCACGGCGTCGTCAATGCTGTTTAGGCCGACCCAGGCGGTGGCAGTGGTTTGCGGCGGGGAGAAGAGCTTGAGCGTGGCGGCGGTGATGATGCCGAGCGTGCCTTCGCTGCCGATAAAGAGCTGGCGGATGTCGTAGCCGGTGGTATTTTTGTGCAGCGGGGCGAGGTGGGAGAGCAGGCTGCCGTCGGGCAGCACCACTTCCAGCCCGAGCACCAAATCGCGCGTGGTGCCGTAGCGCACCACGTTCAGCCCGCCGGCGTTGCAGGCGATGTTGCCGCCGATTTGGCAGGAGCCTTCGCTGGCCAGGCTGAGCGGAAACAGCCGCCCGGATTGTGCTGCGGCTTCCTGCACGTTTTGCAGAATCGCACCGGCTTCCACGGTGATGGCGTTGTCGGCCAGGCTGAGGCTGCGGATGCGGTCGAGCCGCGAGAGATTGAGCAAAATGCCGCCGTTTGGCACCGCCGCGCCGCAGAGGCCGGTGTTGCCGCCCTGCGGTGTAATCGGCACGCGGTGCTCGGCACACCAGCGCACCAGCTTCTGCACGTTTTCCACGCTGTCGGGCATCACGGCGGCTGCCGCCTGGCCAATGTAGCGGCCGCGCCGGTCGGCGAGCAGCGGGGCGGGGTCGGCAATGATTTCGCGTTCGCCGAGCAAGGCGCGCAGGGCTTGCGGAATATGGGCGGGGTTCATTTGAGGCTACCTAAAAATTGGATGGGCGGTATTGTAGCGGCAAGACAGGGTTTTCAGGTAGCCTTCGGCTGCCGGAAGGGCTACCTGAAACCGGATATTGCTTAAAAGTAATTTTTCATCATCACCAGCCGAACTTTACTTTTCCAACCAAGCGCCGTATAGTTGCCCGAGTTTACTGCCCATACCGCAGGAAAAACCTTACCGGGCAGAAAGCCGGGGCAGGAAACCCGGCATCGGCGATGGTTTTAAAATCACTGTGAAATGCCCTAACCGACAAAAGGCGTCAGATAGAGGGCAAGATTATGTGGATGGTTTTTCGCTTTTTAGATAAAGGAAAAGGGATTTGAGACCCGGGTATGAATGGGGAACTAAATGGCATTGCCCATCTGAAAACCAATTACTACGACCTACAACTTAACTGAATATTTAAGGGCTTATTATGGGAAGATTAAGATTAGCTGCTGACCCGAATTATCTATGGGAGTCGCCAATAAAAGAGGACTTATTAATGGAGATTGTCCATATCGTTAATGAAATTGGGGAACTCATACCAAGATTTGTTTTTAAAGAATATAAAAAAATGTACCTGTTCCTAACCGATGACCCTCAACAGCATGGCTCACGCTTACAACTCGGTTTCTTATTTTTTGTGGATACCGACAAAATTGTGGGGGACGATAAAGACGAAAGGCGCAAGGTTATCATCTCCCTAATCAAAGACGGCCTGATTGAAATGGGTAAAACACACGGCTGGAGCAAAGAACATATCGATGAGCTGTTTGTGAAAGTGAAATAAGCAAGGTTTCAGGTAGCCCGTAGGCCGGATTCTCGAATCCGACACCCGCCCCGACCAAAGGCTACCTGAAAAGCGCGGGCTGCCTGTCGGGCTTTGAGCCTGCCAAAAAGCAGCCCGCATATCGAAGAACGAATCAGTAAAGGCGCTAGAAATCCAATGACCAACACCCCGCAAAACCCCGTAAGCTGGTTTGCCCTCAATGCGCAAGACTTAGCACGTGCCGCCCGCTTCTACGAAACCGTGTTCGGCCTGCCCCTGCAAAAAGTGCCCGGCAAAGACCCGCAACGCCCAATGTATCTGTTCGCCCCCGCCTGGGAGCAATACGGCATCGGCGGCATGCTCTGGCACGACCCCGCCGCGCAACCCGTCGGCCACGGCGGCATCACCGTGTTTTTCAACTGTGCCGACTGCACCGAAACCGCCCGCGCCGCCGAAGCGGCCGGCGGCAAAATACTTACCGCCAAATTCCCCATTGCCAACGGTTTTGCCGCCTTTATCGAAGACAGCGAAGGCAACCGCATCGGCCTGCATTCGCCTGCTTAAATTTTCAGGTAGCCCATGCCCAGCCCCATCAATATTACCGAACTGCGCCGCCGCAACCTGCGCGAATGGATCGACCGCCTGCACCAAGGCCGACAGATTGATTTCGTCTCCGCCACCGGCATCAACCAGGGCGAACTCTCCGCCCTGCTGAAAAACAAGCCCTTCGGCGAGCGCAAAGCCCGCAAAATCGAACACAGCGCCGGTATGCCCGCGCTGTGGCTCGACACCGACCACCGTTCCCCCGCATCCGCCCCCCAACCCACCCACAGGAATACCCGCCCCATGTCCACCCCCATTGCCACCATCCCCGAAATCCTGGCCGACCTCAAAGCCGGCAAAATGGTCATCATCACCGATGCCGAAGACCGCGAAAACGAAGGCGACCTGCTCATGGCCGCCCAATTCGTTACCCCCGAAGCCATCAACTTCATGATCAAACACGCCCGCGGCCTGGTGTGCCTGCCCATGGCCGAAGAGCTGGTGGACAAACTCAAACTCCCCCTCATGACCCAACACAACGGCGCGCAATACGGCACCAACTTCACCGTATCCATCGAAGCCGCCCACGGCATTTCCACCGGCATTTCCGCCGCCGACCGCGCGCTCACCATCCAAACCGCCGTTTCCCCCGCCGCCCGACCGGAAGACATCGTCCAGCCCGGCCACATCTTCCCCCTGCGCGCCCAAAAAGGCGGCGTGCTGGTGCGCGCCGGCCACACCGAGGCCGGTGTTGATTTGGCCCAAATGTGCGGCCTCATCCCCGCCGCCGTTATCTGCGAAATCATCAACGACGACGGCACCATGGCGCGTATGCCCGAGCTCACCGAATTCGCCCGGCAGCACGGCCTCAAAATCGGCACCATCACCGACCTCATCGAATACCGCAGCCGCACCGAAACCCTGCTCGAAGAAATGGGCAGCAGCCCCATCTACACCCCCTGGGGCGATTTCCGCCAGCACGTTTATGTAGACAAACTCTCTGGCGAAACCCACCTCGCCTTAGTGAAAGGCAGCCCGCAGCCCGACACCGAAACCCTCGTGCGCGTACACGAGCCCTTCAGCGCCATGGATTTCCTGCAAACCAACCCCCGCCACTCCTGGCCGCTGCCGCAAGCCCTCGAGCGCATCCAAGCCGCCGAACACGGCGTCGCCATCCTGCTGCACCGCACCGAAGACGGCGCCGCCCTGCTCGACCGCACCCTGCCCAAAGGCAAAAGCCAAACCCGCCAGTGGGACAGCAAAACCTACGGCATCGGCGCGCAAATCCTCGCCAACCTCCACGTAAAAAAAATGTGCGTGCTCGGCCAACCCTCCTCCCTCACCGGCCTCACCGGCTTCGGGTTGGAAGTAACAGGGTTTGAGAGCATGGAATAAAAGCGATTGCTGCAAACAAAGGCTACCTGAAAACCATCGAGCCGTTTTCAGGTAGCCTTTTATCTTTTGACCATTATCTCTTCAAAATAAAGCGTCTAAGCTGTCTTTGCTACCTTCTGGCGCAGCTGGAGCTGCGGGGGTCGTAGAGCGCAGTTCGTTTAGCCTTTGCGCAGCGGCTGGGTAGCCTTGTTCGGCAGCACGGCTATACCAATACACCGCCTGTTCGGTGTTTTTAGCGGTGCCGCGCCCTTGCTCATAGAGGCGTGCTAAATTGGTTTGTGCTTCGGGCAGGCCTTGTCTGGCAGCACGGCCGATCCACAGGAAGGCTTGAGCATCATCGCGTGGCACGATCTGCCCTTCGAAATAGCTCACACCCAGCTCATTTTGTGCAGCAGCATTACCTTGTTCAGCCAAGGTGCGCAGGCGTTCGGCTTCCGTTTGCACGGGCTGCATCTGCTGCCCCTGTTGCCATTCACCGCTATACAAAACTTGACCGGTTCTATCTTTGAGCACGCCCTCGCCGTGGAAGGCGAAGGTGGCGGGATCGAAACGGCCAGTGTAGCGCAAGCCGTTGTTGAAATTACAGGTAAGAATATCTCCTTCAACTCGAGCATGGCAGCTTTCTCCATTACCAAACTGTAAAAATCCGCCTACTGCTCGACCGGCGGCAAATTTACCGTTGAATACCGTACCGTTCGGGCTACGCCATTCCCCCATGCCATCGGACAGGCCGTTCTGAAAGCCACCTTTGTAGCTGCTGCCATTGGCATAAACCATGCTTCCAATGCCATTGATACCGTCACGATACATGCCTTCATAGCGACTACCGTCGCTCAAGGTGCAGGTAAGACTGCCTGCAGTTTGACCTGAGATAAAGCTGCCTTGGCACACCGTACCGTCTGGGCGAATGATTTTACCTGCACCGGTAGGTTGGCCGTTTTGCAACGCACCTTCGTAGATGTCGCCGTTAGGGAGAGTGGTATGCCTGAGCCCGATGGCTTCAGGCCGAGCACTCTGCCGGTAATAGTGAGAAAAGAAAATCAACATAAGGAAGGCACCAAAAAACACGGCCAGTAGTTTCGGGCTAACTTGCGGCTGATAGCTGGTTGCAATACTGGAACGCAAGCGGTTGTGGAGTTTGCCGATTCGAAATCCGGCGGCACCTGCGAAGGAAGATGTTGCGGCAGATTGCCCATTACCAGCTGTGGCAAAAATACCGGGTTCGCGGATGGTTTTGGCTTCGGGAAAGTCTGCAGCCAAGCTACGGCACAGTTCGTGCAGATAATCTAGCGCAGTGGCAGCATCCTGCGGACTGGTTTCTTCGCTACCATGCACGGCGGCATTGCCTTTGATGCGAATGAAGTCGAAGCGGTCTTTGTTGGCTGGGCTGATGAGATTTTCCCGTAGGAGAACAAACAGGCGGTCGGTTTGTTTACCCAAATCCAATTCAGACGTGGAGCGGTGATGGCCCGGACGATAAAGTGGATTGGTGATATTACCTTTGGCTGGCAAGCCGATTTGTACCAACAGGTATTCGGTGATTTTTTCAGCAGCAGCACGGGCAAAAATCAGCGTGTGCTCCGGTTTGGCAGGATAGGCGCTTTCTGCATCAGTAGCTTTTTCCTGCAAGGCTGCAGGGAAATGGGGAAATTGGCTGAGAAAAGCGAATCTGGATGATGTTTGTGCAGTTTGGGTCATGGCGAAACAGGCAGTTTGATGTTTGTAAAATGATTATAAAACAGTCGTACCTGCCAGCCAAACAATGCCGTGAGAGGCTACCTGAAAACCGAATTTCGCACTTTCAGGTAGCCTCTCATTCGCGGCCATTGCCTTTATCTATCAAGCCCGAACGACAGCCGCCAAGCGGGCTGACAAGGGTTTCGGCCACGGCGTATAATCCCCTATGTTGTTCAAAGCCCTGCCGGCAAACTATCTGCCACACCAATTGGCAGCTAAGCAACTAATAAACAATAACAATTTTTAGAATTACCCAAAGGAACACCCTCATGGCACAACCCGCAGCCCAACCACCCAAAGAACAGGTGATTTCCCTGTATCAGGGCGCAAAACGCATTCACCCCAAGCTGGCCAAAGGCCGTTTTGCCAACCTGCGCCTGTGGGCGATTCTGGCCACGCAATTCGTGTTTTACGTTACCCCCTGGTTCAATCTGCACGGCCGCCAGGCAGTGTGGTTCGATATTCCCGGCCGCCGCTTCCACATCTTCGCCTTCACGCTTGTGCCCAACGATTTGATCTACCTCACCGGCCTGCTGCTTCTCTCGGCCTTCGGCCTGTTTTGGTGGACCACCATCGCCGGGCGCCTGTGGTGCGGCTATGCCTGCCCGCAAACGGTCTATACCGAAATCATGCTGTGGATCGACCACTTGGTGGAGGGCGACCGCAACAAACGGCTCAAGCTCGATAAATCGCCGTGGAACTTCACCAAAATCCGCATCAAGGCCACCAAATATCTGCTGATTTTCTTGGTGTGCGCTTGGACGGGCATTACCTTCGCCGGCTGGTTCAGCCCCATCCGCGCGCTGGTAACGCACATCTTCACCTTCAATTGGGCGGCCATTTCCGGCGCAGCGCTGATTGCCGCCACGCTGTATGGCGGAGCCACTTGGCTGTTTGCCCACATCATGCGCGAACAGGTGTGCAAATACATGTGTCCCTACGCCCGCTTCCAAAGCGCCATGTTCGACCGCGATACGCTGATTATTTCCTACGACCCGGCACGCGGTGAGCCGCGCGGGGCACGCAAGAAAAATGTGCAGCGCGAAGACTCTGATTTAGGCGACTGCATCAACTGTACCTTGTGTGTACAGGTGTGCCCGGTGGGCATCGACATCCGCAACGGCCTGCAATACGAATGCATCGGCTGTGCCGCCTGCATTGATGTGTGCGACGAGGTGATGGATAAAATGGGCTATCCGCGCGGCCTCATCCGCTACACCACCGAAGGCGCGTTGGAAAAAGACTATCCGGAAAACAAAATCCCGCGCCGTATGTTGCGCCCGCGCGTGTTGGGCTACGGCGCGGTGTTGGCCGCAGTGGCAGTGGGTTTGGTGGTCGGTCTTCTGCTGCGCCAGGATGTGCACATCGACATCATCAAAGACCGGGGCGTGATGGTGCGCCAAAACCAAGACGGCTGGCTGGAAAACGCCTACAACCTGCGCATTACCAATGCCAGCGAACACAGCAAAATCCTCACTGCTTCGGTGTCTGGTTTGGAAGACATCAAAATCACCGGCCTGCCCGAAGGCGGCCTGCGCCTCAACGGCAGCGACAGTATCTCCATTCCTGTTCAGGTAGCCGTGCTGCCCGATTATGCTGAGCCGGGCAGCAACCCCATCATCTTCACCTTCCGCTACGCCGACCCCGAAAAGCCGAACGAAGCTGAAACCTTCACCACCAAAAGCACCTTCACCGGAGAATAAGCGCATGAGCACGCCCACCCCGCCCCACGCTGGCCGCAGCCCGGCTAAACCGTGGTACAAATATCCTTGGCCGTGGCTGCTGATGGCCGGGCCGGCTATTGTGGTGGTGGCCGGTTTCTATACTTATAACCTCGCCGCAACCCGCAACAATCCCTCGCTGGTTACCGACGACTACTACCGCGAAGGCAAAAATATCGCGCTGCAAATGGAACGCGATGAAGAAGCCGAACGTCGGCAAATCCGTGCCGAATTGCTCATCAGCCCCGACAACAACCGCGCCAAAGTCCTGCTCAGCGGCAATATCGAGCCCAATGTGCCGCTCAAACTGCTGTGGCTGCACCCTGCCCGCAGCGAATACGACCAAACCGTAGAAATGCAGCAGCAGGGTAGTGCCGCCGCTGCAGCGAATCGGGTAGAATATGCCGCTGTTTTCCAAACCCTGCGCCCTGCCGACCATTGGTATGTGCGCTTGGAAGACGGCACCGGCAAATGGCGTGTGCAAGGCATTTGGTACCCCAAACGCGGCAACAGCCTGAGCCTAGTGCCAATGCCGCAGCCGGTGGCGCCCAATCCGCCGAAAACCGAGCAATCCAGCTAAAGCCCTTCTTGCCTTCTAGCAAGCCTAGCTCAATCTGTATGAAGCAAGAACCGCTGCGGCTATCGTTGTTTTATTCGGCGTAGCAGCGCAGATTACGATTTCATTTTATTGATGCCTCCACTTTCAGGTAGCCTCACTTTTCCACCCATCATTAAGGACTATATTCCATGGACGATATGCTGAAACAAGCCGCCCTCGATTTTCACCAATATCCGCAGCCCGGCAAAATTCAGGTAGCCCCCACCAAAGCACTGGCCACCCAGCACGACCTGTCGCTGGCCTACTCGCCCGGCGTGGCCGCCCCCTGCCTGGAAATCCAAGCCAACCCGCAGGATTCCTACAAATACACCGCGCGCGGCAACCTGGTGGCAGTGGTTTCCAACGGCACGGCCGTGCTCGGTTTGGGCAATATCGGCGCCGAAGCCAGCAAACCGGTGATGGAAGGCAAAGGCGTATTGTTTAAAAAATTCGCCGGCATCGACGTGTTCGATATCGAAATCAATGAAACCCACCCCGAAAAACTGGTGGACATCATCGCCTCGCTCGAGCCCACTTTCGGCGGCATCAACCTGGAAGACATTAAAGCGCCCGAATGTTTCTACATTGAGAAAAAACTGCGCGAACGCTGCAAAATCCCGGTATTCCACGACGACCAACACGGCACGGCCATCATTACTGCCGCTGCCGTCCTCAACGGCCTGCGCCTGGTGGGCAAAGACATCGGCCAAGTGCGCTTAGTGTGCTCAGGTGCCGGTGCCGCCGCCATCGCCTGTCTCGACTTGCTCGTGGCCTTGGGCATGAAACGCGAAAACATCACCGTGTGCGACTCCAAAGGCGTGATCTACCAAACCCGCGAAGACCGCGAGCGCATGGATGACAGCAAAGTGCGCTACGCCATTGCAGACCAAGGCTGGCGCAAACTTGGCGATGCCGTGCCCGGCGCCGACATCTTCCTCGGCCTCTCCGGCCCCAATGTGTTGAGCACCGACATGCTCAAGCAAATGACTGCTTCGCCCATCGTGCTGGCCATGGCCAACCCGCAGCCCGAAATTTGGCCGCCGGAAGCCAAAGCCGCCCGCCCCGACGTGATTATCGGCACCGGCCGTTCCGACTTCCCCAACCAGGTGAACAACGTTCTCTGCTTCCCCTTCATCTTCCGCGGCGCACTCGATGTGGGCGCCACCACCATCAACGAAGAAATGAAGCTGGCTGCCGTGCGCGCCATTGCCGATTTGGCCATGGCCGAGCAAAACGATAAAGTCGCCACCGCCTACACCGGCGCCGAGCTGAAATTCGGCCCCGAATACCTGATTCCCAAACCCTTCGACCCTCGCCTGATTTCCCGTGTAGCGCCTGCCGTGGCCAAAGCCGCCATGGATTCCGGCGTGGCCACCCGCCCGATTGCCGATTTCGCCGCTTACGAAGAAAAGCTGAACGAATTTGTTTATAAATCCGGCCTGTTTATGAAACCCATCTTCGCCCAAGCGCGCCAATCGCTCAAACGCGTGGTGTTAGCCGAAGGCGAAGACGAGCGCGTGCTGCATGCCACCCAGCAGATTGTATCTGCCAAGCTGGCCTCACCGATTCTCATCGGCCGCCCGGCGGTGATCGAAGCCCGTATCCAAAAAATGGGCCTCACTATCCGCGCCGGCAGCGATTTCGAAATCGTCAACAACGAAAACGACCCCCGCTTCCGCGAATACTGGCAAGCCTACTACAACCTGCAAAAACGCAACGGCATCAGCCCTGATTTGGCGCAACGCCACGTGATTGCCAACCCCACCCTCATCGGTGCGCTCATGTTGCACTTAGGCCATGCCGATGCCATGGTGTGCGGTACGGTCGGCCACTTCCGCCATCACTTGGATGTTGTTTCCAACGTTGTCGGCTACAACAACCCCGACCATACCGCCTGCGCCATGAATGCGTTGATTTTCGGCGGCCACAACCTGTTCATCGCCGACACCTATGTAAACGCCAATCCGACTGCCGAGCAGATTGCCCAAAGCACGCTGATGTGCGCCGAAGAAATCCAACGCTTCGGCATCACGCCCAAGGCCGCACTACTGTCGCACTCCAACTTTGGCTCCGTGCCCTCTGAAAGTGCCGAAAAAATGCGCCATGCGCTTGAGCTTATCCGCCAAGCCGCCCCGCAGTTGGAAATCGACGGCGAAATGCAGGGCGATGCCGCCTTGGTGGAAAGCCTGCGCCAGCAAAGCCTGCCCGATTCCGCCCTGAAAGGTGCCGCCAACCTCTTGGTGATGCCCAACGTGGAAGCCGCCAACATCAGCTGCAATCTGCTGCGCGTCGCCAGCCCCGACGGCGTAACCGTGGGCCCGATTCTGCTGGGTATGAAAAAACCCGTGCACATCGTCAACCAGCTCGCCTCTGTGCGCCGCTTGGTAAACATGGTGGCACTGGCCGCCGTGGATGCACAACGCCAAGGCTAAATAGCTGAAGCAGCAAAAATCAAGGCTACCTGAACTTTCAGGTAGCCTTTTCTTTACTCCGCACATTTGCCGCCCACAAACACCGAATTAGCTTATAATCCAGCCTTCAAACACATACCCACCGCTGTGAGCAAAATAATGAACTACTGTGAACAAGCCCGATTCAACATGGTCGAACAGCAAATCCGCCCCTGGAGCGTATTGGATTTCGACGTTCTCGACGCCTTGGCCGAAGTGCCGCGCGAACAATTCGTTGCCCCCGAACAGCAGGCCTACGCCTACGCCGATCTTTCCCTGCCCCTGCCCAACGGCAGCACCATGCTCGAACCCAAAGTGGTTGCCCGCCTGATTCAAGGCCTGAAGCTCACCAAAAAAGACACCGTGCTCGAAATCGGCACCGGCTCCGGCTACGCCACCGCCGTGCTGGCTAAACTCGCCGGCCGCGTCATCACCATCGACACCGATGAAACCCAGCAGCAACAAGCCAAAGCCGTGCTCGACCACCTTGGCCTCACCAATATCGACTACCGCATCGGCGACGGCCTGGTAAACCCGCCCATCGCCACCGTAAGCGCCATCTACGTGGGCGGCTCCTGCCCCGTAATGCCTGAAACCCTGCTCAGCAAACTACCCTCCGGCGGCCGTATGGCCGTGATCGTCGGCCAAGAGCCCGTAATGCGCGCCCTGCTCGTGCAATGTAACGGCGAAGACAGCCACGAACAAAGCGTGATGTTTGATACCGTGGCTCCCGCCCTCAGCGGCCCCGCAGTGAAAAAGGCCTCATCGTTCCGCTTCTAAAAATTTTCAGGTAGCCTCACTGGAAAGGCTACCTGAAATTTATAGCTGCCCGTTGGCATAAAAATAAGGCGAATCAACGCCGTATCGTGCCGATTTTAAACAGCCACACAACAAAAAAGCAGCCAACCGGCTGCCTTCCCAAATAACTGGCGCACCCAACAGGGATCGAACCTGTGACCTTCAGCTTCGGAAACTGACACTCTATCCAACTGAGCTATGGGTGCGAGAAGCGCGTAAGGTTAACCCAAAACCGGCACAAAGGCAAAAAATTTTGTCTCCTTCCGGCGGCAAAGCAGCACAGAATAGAATTTTACGATTGGAAGCTATAAGCGAATTCAGTATAATTTCGCACAATCTTAACAAACCGAAACCAAACCTGTATCAGCCGGATTGAACGTGAATCCCAAAGAAGCGTTCAATAATCTGATTATGTGAAGGTTTCACACCAATAAACAAGCATGCTACGCATGCGCCCATAACGACCACAAACCATAAAGCCCATACCATGAACACCACTGCTAACAACATCAAAGGCTCAGCCGCCATCACCTTTATCGGCGGCCTGCTCGTTTTGCTGATCACCCTCTTCCTCTTGGTTAAGCTTGCCACCACCGGCTACTACAGCAACGTTTCCGATATGCAGCCCAGCGCTGTGGAAACCCGCATTCAGCCCACTGGCCGCCTCACCATGGGAGACGGTACACCCGTAGGCGAACGCGAAGGCAAGCAAGTGTTCGACAAAGTCTGCATCCAATGCCACGGTGCCGACAAAAACGTTGCCTTCGCCCCCAAAGTTACCCACAACGACGAATGGAGCGCCCGCATCGCTAAAGGCTTCGACACGCTCGTTGCCCACGCCGTCAACGGCTTTAACGGCGCAGGCCAAATGCCCGCACGCGGTGGCGACAGCACCCTCACTGATGATGAGGTTGCGCGCGCCGTGGCCTACATGACCAACCAATCCGGCGGCAACTTCACTGCCCCTGCCGTACAAAAAGGCGATGCCGCCGCCTCTGGTGCATCCGCCCCTGCCGGCCAATCTGCCGCAGCCAATGGCGAAGCCGTGTTCAACAAACTTTGCATCGCCTGCCACGCTGCCAACTCCGCCTTCCCCAACTCGCCCAAAATCACTCACAACGACGAATGGGCACCGCGCCTGGCACAGGGCCGCGCCACCTTGGTACAACACGCCATCCAAGGCTTCAAAACCATGCCTGCACGCGGCGGCGATGCCAACCTGAGCGATGCCGACGTGGAAGCTGCCGTGGTGTATATGGCCAACCAATCTGGCGGCAAACTGTAACCTGCCTCTGCATAATAAAGGCTACCTGAAACCTTTCAGGTAGCCTTTATTTCGCATATTAATCAAGCAGCCAAACTATCCCGCAGTTTGCAAAAATGCCGCCATCCGGTGCTCGATGCCCACACTGCCTACCGATCAGCACGCAGCACCTGCACAACTGCACTTAGCGGTAGTTGTTCAACGGCCAGCAGCGCACGCCATCCAGCTTATTCCAATCGAGGTAGACCTGCAAACCACGCCGGTTAAACAGGAAATAGTCCTTGCTTCCAAAATCATAAAAGGCTACCTGAAAACCAGTTTTTCTAGTTTTCAGGTAGCCTTCTCATATTCGGCGCTGTGATTTAGTGCTTCATAATCAGCAAATAGTAAAACAGCTGCATAATCAATACCGTGAGCGCGGCCAGCGAAGCCAGCGTCCAGTTGAATTCGCTGTGTACGGCAGCAGCAGATGCAGGAACATTCGGAGGGACGGAAGGTGCAGAGAGCAGGTTGTCGGCGGGCTGATCGATAACGGCGGGCAGTTTGGTAGCAGCAGGCAGCTGGATGCCGCCGGGGTCACGGCCGGATACTAAGTTGAACACCAAGCTCTCGGCCTGGATGTGGATGTTTTGGGTTTGCCCATGGCCGGCAGCGGCAGATTGCGCGCTTTTGAGCAGGGTGTCGATGCTGGGCAGCACGGCGGGCGGCGGCGGGGTGGCAGCGGAGCGTTGCAGCAGGGCTTCGATGGCATCGGCGCTGTGGGTATTGTGTTCGGCTTCGGCCAGCTTGAATGGCATGGCTTGGCCGGTGTCGTTATCCAAGGCCATACGCTGGCGGCGCAGGCGGCTGTCGATTTCGTCCAGCTCGGCGGCCAGCGGTTTTTTCTGGGTGTGCAGGGATTCGTCGGCGTCCTGCCCGGCCTGCTGTGCGGCCAAGGCGGCAGATTGTTGTTTGAGGCGGGCAAGTTTCTCGCGCAGGGGCATTTTGGCGTGAATCACGTCTTCCTGCAGAATCTCGGCTTTGGCAGCTGGCGCACTCTGGGCTTTTGGCTTGCGCGTTACCGTGAAGGCGTGCCGGCACTGGCTGCACTGCACCCGCCCGTTGGCTGCCTGCAAATCGGCTACGGCATAATGATTCTCCGCTTGGCAGCGGGGGCAACTGAGTTTGACGGTTTTCATGTGTCGGCAATCCAAATACTGATGTTTCGGCCGCTATTTTAAGAAAATTAATGCGCTTTTACCATTTTCAGGTAGCCTTTTAGCGGCTAACTGTCGGTTTTTTGTATATTTTGCAGAGGATTTATGCTGGTGGTTCACTCTTGCCAAACCATTTGCAACGAATTTAGCCGTTCCAAAAAAGAAGGATACGCGGCCTTAGCTTGCCCGGTTTCACTCCTATTCGAAACGGCTCTATGGCACTACCGGCGGGTTATCCGGCTTTGCGTACGCCCACCAAACGCACCCAGCCGCCTTCGGCAACCGGCGGCTGCATATCGAACCATTCGCTATAGATACCGTTTAGCTCTTCGGCCTGCTCTTCCAGAATGCCGGAAAGCACAATCCGCCCGCCCACCTTGGTGCGCGAGGCCAGCATGCCGCCCAACAGGCGCAGCGGATTAGCCAAGATATTGGCCACCACCACATCGTATGCCGCTTCCGGCAAGTCGTCGGGCAGGAAAAAACGGGCGGCGGCTTCGTTTTGCTCGGCATTGCTGCGGCTGGCAACAATGGCCTGCTCGTCGATATCCACGCCGTCGGCGGCGGCAGCGCCAAGTTTGAGCGCGGCAATGGCCAAAATGCCGGAGCCGCAGCCGTAGTCGAGCACGCGGTCGGCAGCTTGGATATTTTCATCGAGCCACTGCAGGCACAACCGGGTGGTGGGATGGCTGCCGGTGCCAAAAGCCAAGCCGGGGTCGAGCCGCAGGTTGACGGCCGATTGGTCGGCAATATCGTGCCAGGTGGGCACAATCCACAGCCGCCCGGAAATGCGGATGGGGTCGAACTGCGATTGCGTCAGGCGTACCCAATCCTGCTCCGGCAGCTGCTCGATGCGGTAAGGCGGCACTTCCAGTCGGCATTCCTTGGCCGCGGCCGACACGGCGGCAGCTACGTTGCATTGGTCGTCAAACAAGGCAATCACCAGGCTGCGCTGCCAAATTTGGCCGTTTTCTTCGCCCGGCTCGCCGAAAATAGCCTGTTCTTCGTCCGTACCGGCATAGGCATCTTCAATCGCGGCCGACAATGCGCCGGCGGCCATTAAAGCATCGGAAAACTGCTCGGCACGGTCGGCACCAATCGGAATACTGGCTTGTTGGTAGGGCATAATTGCATTTCTTTCAAACGGTAAGGTCGCGTATTGTATAGCAAGCCGCCGCCCTTCCGCCAGCCGCGGCGCTTGCAGGCTACCTGAAAGCGGGTGCGGCAAGCTTCGCCAAAACCGCCCGCCGCCGTTTTCAGGTAGCCTCATCTTAGCGTTTGCCTATACAATATTTCATCTTTAGAAAAGGCTACCTGAAAGCACACACATGCCCCGCGAATTCCAACTTTTCAACCTGCCCGCGCAGTTCGACCTCGACCCAGCCGCGCTGGAACAAACCTACCGCCAACTGGCCGCCCGCTTCCATCCCGACAAAACCGCTACCGCTTCCGCCTTCGAGCAGAAACAGGCCGTGATGATGGCCGCCGCCGTAAACGAAGCCTACCGCCGCCTCAGCCGACCGCTGGAACGCGCCGTTTTGCTGCTGCAGGCGCAAGGCATCCAGGCCGATTCCGAAGAGCGCACCGCCTTCGACACCGAGTTTCTGATGCAGCAAATGGAATGGCGCGAAGAGCTGGCTGCTGCCCGCGCTGCAAATTCCGCCGAACGGCTTGCCGCACTGGACAACCAAGTGGCTGCCGAAGAAGCTCGGCTGCTGGCCAAACTCAGCGCCGCCTTTAGGCAGGCAGACTACACCCAAGCCGCCGAACTCGTGCCGCAAGGCCGTTTCCTCGATAAAATCCGGCAGGAAATCCACGCTGCGTTGTAAGCCTTAACAGGCTACCTGAAACCCCAAAACCACAATATTTTGCCATCTAATTTTTTCAGGTAGCCTGCCGCCTACTCTTCCAACCAACAAGGGAAACCATGATGGACAACCAACAATTCAACCGATATGCCCCGCCGCGCACCAACGGCGAACCGGATTCCACCCGCCAAGGCAACTATTTGGCCGAACCGCAGGCTTTGCCTGCTGGTAATGCTAAAGAGTGGATTGGCGCCGCCTGGCGTTTGTTCAAACTGCGCCCGGGCAAACTTATTGGCGCTGCGCTGTTGTTTGGCGCCATCAATATCGGCTTGGGCATGATTCCGTATATCGGCGGCCTGCTGCAGGCGGCCATCTCCATATTTGAAATAGCCGGCTTTGCCTTTATTGCCAAACAATTGGAAGAAGAAGGCGATTTTGAATTCGGCCAGATTTTTATCGGCTTTCAGGAAAACGCCAAATCGCTGGCGATAATCGGCGCAATCGGCTCGGTAGTGGCTTTAATTAGCAACCTTGCTGCAATCATCTTGATCGTCGGACAAGTAGGCGATGTGAGCAGTGTTGCCAATCTGGATCTAGATGAAGCCCAGATGATGTCTGCCGGCCTTTCCGTGATGGCACTGTCTCTCATACTGGGCATAGTTTATTCTGCCTTCACCTTCCTTGCCCCAGCCTTGATTATCTTGGAAAACGAACCACCCAAGCGTGCCATACTGCTGAGCTGGCAAGGTTTCAGCCGTAATATCGGCGGCGCGGTATTCTGTAGTTTAATGATGGGTCTGCTGTTTATTGTTGGCATGATTCCCATATTCCTCGGCCTGCTGGTGGTGATGCCCTTGCTGATGCTGGTGCCTTATGCCGTGTATCGCGATCTATTCTTCAAATAACAGCCAAAAGGCTACCTGAAACTTTCAGGTAGCCTTCTTATTATCTGCCTCATGCTAAAATCCGCTATCATTTTTATCAAACCTCCGAGGCCACTCCATGAACACCCGCCCCGAAATCCACGCCGCCGCCTTTGATTTGGACGGCACCTTAGTCGATTCCCTTGCCGACCTCGCCGCTGCCGCCAACGAAGCCCGCCGCAGCGAAAACCTACCCCTGCTCGACGAAAAACTGATGATGTCCTATGTGGGCGACGGCGTGGGCAAACTCGTACACCGCGCCCTCACTGCCGACCCGGACGGCCAAGCCCCTGACGAAGTGTGGCAGCGCGCCTTCGCCGTGTTCGCCCAACATTATTCCGAACACCTCGACCGCCACACCTACATCTACCCCGAAGTGCAAACCGGCCTCCAGCTCCTGAAAACCCTCGGTATCCCGCTGGCCGTGGTAACCAACAAACGCGAAGCCTGGGCCGCCGAGCTGCTGCGCCGTCTAGGCCTGGCCGACCTGTTCAGCCTTGTGGTGGGCGGCGACACCCTGCCGCAGCGCAAACCCGATGCCGCGCCGCTGCTACACGCCGCCGAAGTATTGGGCGTGAAGCCGGAAAACATGGCGATGGTGGGCGATTCGCGTAACGACATTCTTGCTGCCAAAGCCGCCGGCTGTTTTGCCATTGGCGTGCGCTACGGCTATGCCGATATGGACAAACTAGCCGAAGATCCCGCCACCCGGCCGGATTGGATCGTGAACACCCTGCCCGAAATTTACGACCGCCTGCGCCCCGATGACCGCCGTTAAATCCCTGCGCAGCCGCGCCTTAGATTTGTTGTCGCGTCGGGAAATGTCGCAGGCCGAACTGCGGCGCAAACTCGCGCCCTACGCCGAAGACCCCGCCGAAATCGACGCTTTGCTGCAAGAGTTTGCCGAACGCAACTGGCAATCCGACCGGCGCTACGCCGAAAGCTACGTATACAGCAAAGGCAGCCGCTACGGCCGCCTGCGCCTCGCCCAAGGCCTGCAACAGCAAAAACTGGACAGCGAACTCATCGAAGCCGCCCTGCCCGGCCGCGACAGCGAACGCGCCACCGCCTGCGCCGTGCTGCGCAAAAAGTTCAAACAGCCCCCCGCCGACTTCGCCGCACAGCAACGCGCCGCCCGCTTCCTCGCCTACCGCGGCTTCGACCACGACACCATCCGCCACGCGCTGGATAAGGCCTGGCAGGACGAAGAAGAGTGGGACGAATAAACAGAAAGGTTACCTGAAAACACCCGTTCGGCATTTTCAGGTAGCCTTTTGCAATACAGAACCCTACTGAAAAGGCTACCTGAAAGATGTAGAAATGACTACCTGCTGTTTATGCACAAACCAGCCAATATTTTCAGGTAGCCCCAGCACCCCTCCCACAGCGGTGTCCCCTTAGTCTACTGTGCCATAGCCCACGCAAACAGGCAGGAATGCCTGCTGACTGAACATCCAATCCCGCCCTTCCGGCTACAAGGCATACGTCTCTTTCAACGCTGTCCCTTAGAAATCGTTGCCATCTAAATTATCTATCCGCCTCCCCACGCTGAGGCTACCTGAAAACCATCGGCAGAAAATGGCAGAATCTTTGCCATGCCTGCCGCAAGCACCCTAATTTAGGCTACAATACAACCGTCTGTTCCAATCCCCCACCACCTCAACACTGAGCAAGCAGAAAGGATGCAGGATCATGAAGTTTAACGAACTCTTCCACCACAACGACTTTATCGGCCGCCACCTCAGCCTGTCCGACCGCGCCGCCCTTTTGGCCGCGTTGGGCGAAAAAGATGTGAGCAGCTTTGTGGAGCACACCGTGCCGCAAAGCGTGCGTATGCCCAGCCCGCTGCAGCTGCCAGAAGCATTAAGCGAAGCCGATGCCTTGGCCAAGCTCAAGGGCATCGCCGCCAAAAACCGTATCAATAAAAGCTATATCGGCCTAGGCTACTACCCCACCCGCCTGCCGAACGTGATTCTGCGCAATGTGCTGGAAAATCCGGGCTGGTACACCGCCTATACGCCCTATCAAGCCGAAGTGTCGCAAGGCCGTTTGGAAGCCTTGTTGAACTTCCAGCAGGTATGTATCGACCTCACCGGCTTCGAGCTGGCCGGCGCCTCCCTGCTCGACGAAGCCACCGCCGCTGCCGAAGCCATGACCATGGCGCGCCGCGTGGGCAAATCCAAATCCAACCAATTCTTTGTGGACGAGCGCGTTTACCCGCAAACGCTGGACGTGATCAAAACCCGAGCCAAATATTTCGATTTTGAGCTGGTGGTGGGCAATTTCGATACCGCTCGCAACGGCGAGTATTTTGGCGCGCTGTTCCAATATGTGGGCAAAGACGGCGACGTGGCCGATTTGGGCGATGTGATTGCCGCTGTAAAAGCCAAAGGTGCAGTAGTGGCCGTGGCTGCCGACATCATGAGCCTGGTGCTGCTGAAAGCACCCGCCGAGTTGGGCGCCGACATTGCCTTGGGCAGCACCCAGCGCTTCGGCATCCCGATGGGCTTCGGCGGCCCGCACGCTGCTTATTTCGCATTTAAAGATAAAGACAAACGATCCGCTCCCGGCCGCATCATCGGCGTATCGGTGGATGCTTCCGGCAAGCAGGCGCTGCGTATGGCGCTGCAAACCCGCGAGCAGCATATCCGCCGCGAAAAAGCCAATTCCAATATTTGTACTTCGCAGGTGCTGCTGGCCAACTTGGCCGGTATGTACGCGGTGTATCACGGCCCCGAAGGCGTAAACCGCATCGCCCGCCGTATCCACGCGCTGGCTGTTGCTTTTGCCGATGCGGTACAGGCTGCCGGTGGCAAAGTGGTGCATTCGGTATTCTTCGACACCGTGGCCGTGGATTTCGGCAGCAAGGCGCAAGCCGACGGCGTGTACCAAAAAGCGCTGGATGCCGGCTTCAACCTGCTCCGCATCGGCGAGAACGTGCTGGCTGCCGCCTTCAGCGAAACCTCCAGCGCCGAAGAGTTTGCCCAACTGGTGGAATTGTTCACCGGCAAGGCGGCCGCCCTGCCCGAGAATGCGCCCGCCAGCAGGCTACCTGAAAACCTGCAACGCAAAGGCGCGATCTTGCAACACCCTGTGTTCAACAGCTACCACACCGAACACGAAATGCTGCGCTACCTGAAAAAACTGGAAGAGCGCGACCTGGCCATGAACCGCAGCATGATTTCGCTCGGTTCCTGCACCATGAAGCTGAATGCCACCGCCGAGATGATTCCGATTACCTGGCCGGAATTCACCAATGTGCACCCGTTTGCCCCGCGCGAACAAGTGCAAGGCTGCCTGGAAATGATCCATGGCCTGCAAGAGCAGCTCAAGGCCGTTACCGGCTTCAACGCCATCTGTATCCAGCCCAACTCCGGCGCGCAAGGCGAATACACCGGCATGGTTACCATCCGCCGCTACCACGAAGCGCAAGGCCACCCCGAACGCAACGTGTGCCTGATTCCACGCTCCGCCCATGGCACCAACCCCGCCACCGCCCACATGGCCGGTATGCAGATTGTGATCGTGGATACCGACGAGCACGGCAACGTGGATATTGCCGATCTGAAAGCCAAGGCCGAACAACATAAAGATACGCTGGGCGCGCTGATGATTACCTACCCGTCCACCCACGGCGTGTATGAAGAAGGCATCCGCGACATCTGCCGCATCATCCACGAGAACGGTGGCCAGGTGTATATGGACGGCGCCAATATGAACGCCCAAGTCGGCATCATGCAGCCGGCCGAAGTGGGTGCCGACGTGTTGCACATGAATCTGCACAAAACCTTCTGCATCCCGCACGGCGGCGGCGGCCCAGGTATGGGTCCCATCGGCTTGAAAGCCCACCTTGCACCGTTTGCGCCGAGCCACGTTGTTGCACCGGTAGAAGGCGCTACTGTAGGCATGGGTGCAGTATCTGCCGCACCCTACGGCTCCGCCAGCATCCTACCGATTACTTGGATGTATATCAGCATGATGGGGGCTGATGGTTTGCGCCAGGCCACCGAAACCGCCCTGCTCAACGCCAACTACGTTGCTAAGCAGCTCTCCGCCGATTATCCGGTGCTCTATACCGGCAAAAACGGCCGCGTGGCGCACGAATGCATCATCGACCTACGCCCGCTCAAGGCCGAAAGCGGCATCACCGAAGTGGACATCGCCAAACGCCTGATGGACTATGGCTTCCACGCCCCGACCATGTCCTTCCCCGTGGCCGGTACGCTGATGATCGAGCCCACCGAAAGCGAAAGCAAGGCCGAGCTCGACCGCTTTATCGCTGCGATGAAACAGATTAAGCAGGAAGCGCTGAAAGTACAGCGCGGCGAATGGCCGAAAGACGACAACCCGCTAGTCAACGCACCGCATACCGCCGCCGATGTAACCGGCGAATGGAAACGTGCCTACAGCCGCGAAGAAGCCGTCTATCCCCTGCCCTATGTGCGCGAAAACAAATTCTGGCCGAGCGTAAACCGTATCGACGATGTGTACGGCGACCGCCACTTGGTTTGCTCTTGCCCCAGTATCGAGCACTATGAAGGCTAAACATAGGTATTAACCCTGTCATAAAAGAAAGGCTACCTGAAATCAAATTTTCAGGTAGCCTTTATTGTCCTTATGCAAAGCGAAATAAAACCAAAGAAACTAGCCATGACTACGCCCATTTTACGTACAAAGCAGCAAAGCAGTAAGCAATATGGGCGCACAGCAAGCTGAATGCATGCGGTATGAAGAAATCGGCGGCTTTAACTAGAAAATCTGTTACACTGCTTTCAGGTAGCCTAAATCAAATGTTACCAATCATCTATCCAAACAACACTAAGGAGTCATTATGATTACTGTAGTTGCCCAATTCGAAGTCAAACCCGCCGAACTGGATAAATTCCTGCAACACTGCGACGAATTGATTGCCGAAACCCGTAAGGAAAACGGCTGCCTGTCTTACCACCTATACCAAAATACCCAACAATCCAACCAAGTCAGCTTCATCGAGCTATGGCAAAACCAGGCTGTATTGGATACCCATTCAGCTTCTGCACACTTTACCCGCATTGTGCCAGCCTTGGTAGAAGCCTGCGAAAAAGCCCCAGATATCCAACTTTATACACAGATTAAATAAGGAACTTAAGAAGTAAACTCAGGACCAAAGAACGAAATGGCTGCCGAATTGGGATGGATACCCAAAATATCGGCAGCTAAACTCGCATCGACCTCAAAGACAAAATATCCAAATAGTTTCTTTGGATGCCCTTCTTTGAATTTAAAGTGCCATCTTCATTTTAGCAGCCTATCACAACTGCTAATCTACGTCAGTCCCTTCTTTAACTGTAGGAAATTGTCATTTGCTGATATTTTGTATAAATCTGTTGGTCTGTATCCCACTCCTTCAATAAATCGGCATATTCAAGAAATTTGCACATAATCCATTCCTACCCAATCCCTACCGTCAAATATTGGGAAGCCACACCGGCAAGGCCGACAGGAAATTGCCCTGCTTTTCGCCTTTAGTAGCTAATCGCGGGCTAGGTGTAGCCGTAAACTTTTCAGGTAGCCTGTTTGGCTTGCTCGTACCGCTCCCGCAAAAAGTCCGAATACCATTGCATCATTTCCTTGCGCTGCGGCAGATATTCCGTGCGGTGATAGGCGGCGCGCACTTTGTTTTGCTCTACATGGGCTAATTGCCGCTCGATAACGTCCGGCGGCCAGCCGTTTTCATTCAAAATATCGGTAGCCAAGCTGCGGAAGCCGTGCGGTGTGGCTATGCCGCTGTAGCCCATCCTGCCCGTCAGGTAAGACAGGGTGTTTTCGCTCATGCACCTATCGGCATGGCTCACGGCGGGAAATAAATAGCGGCTGTAGCCGGTTATCGCCCGCAGTTCGGCCAGCAGCTTCAGCGGCCAATCGGCCAGCGGCACGATATGCGGGGCTTTCATCTTCATTTTCTCGGCGGGAATGCGCCACTCTGCCGCCTCAAAGTCGATTTCCGCCCATTCCGCCCGCCTCAATTCCCCTGCCCGCACAAACACCAGCATAATCAGCAGCATGGCTATCCGGGTTGGTTGCCGGATTTTTTCGGTCAGTAAACGGCGGTAAAACTCCACCAGTTCGGCCTGCGGCAGGGCTGGCTGGTGTTTTTGCTTGGGTAGTTTGATTGTGCCGGTCAGCGCGGCGGCGGGGTTGTTTTCGGCTCGCTCCGTGCGTATGGCGTGATTGAATACGGCTTTGATGCGCTGCAATACGCTGGCCGCCGTATCCAGCGCACCGCGTGCGGCCACCGCATCAACTGTTGCCTTCACGTCTTTTATACGGATTTCCGCTATTGGTAGGCTGCCAAGCGCGGGCAAAATATCCACCTCGAAGCTGCGCCACACTTTAGCAGCATGGCCTGCCGTCCAGCCGGCGCGCTGGTATTCGTACCATTCGGCGGCCAAACTGCGGAAAGTGTTTTGCAGGACGGCAATGCGCTCTTGTTTGGTCTGCTTTTTGGCTTCGCCCGGGTCTTGCCCAGCAGCCAGCAGGCGGCGTGCGCTTTCGGCGGCTTCCCTCGCTTCGAGCAGGGAGATAAGGGGATATTTCCCGATTGACAACAGTTTTTCTTTGCCGCCTACGCGGTATTTCAAGCGCCACAATTTGCCACCCACAGGGGTAACTTGCAGATACAGCCCACCACCATCAGCCAGTTTATAAGCTTTGTCGGCAGGCTTGGCATTCTTGATTTGGCGGTCGGTTAGCGGCATTTGGGGGTATTTTTTCGGTGGCATTTCTAAGATACCCCCAAATATACCCCCAAAATCCTGTTGCTTCAATGCAATTCGGATAGACGGCGTTAGATACCAAACAAGCCCTAAACATGGCTAAAAGCCTTGTTGGGCTTGGGTCTTGTAGATTTAGATAGACGGCGTTAGACAAAAAAATAACCGCTAAAATGCGGTTAGTGGTGGCCAGAGGCAGGATCGAACTGCCGACACACGGATTTTCAATCCGTTGCTCTACCAACTGAGCTATCTGGCCACTATTGAAGTTTGTTATTACACCAGTTATTCCAACCTGAGTCAAGCCTTTTCAGTAAAATATTTTCATTAATTAACGAACATATTATTTTATCACATACTTTTTCAAGTAACCTTTCACTGCTTGTCTTCAGTCTGTTCCTGCCGCACATGGTGCATTGCCAAACTGATGGTGTCCAGTTGTTTCTGATAGCGTTGGCAGGGTGAGCAAACTAGGAGGTGCAGTCTCAGCTGCCAACGTTCCCAAAGGCTCAAGGGGCGGTCATGTTGTAGCGAAATCAATTCTGCGGCTCGTTGGCATTTCAGCATAGCTGTTCTTTCATTATCCATTTAACCAGTTGCTTTGCAGGCAGCGTCGCAGGCCGTTGCGGGCGCGGTAGAGAATAGTGTAGCAGTTATCGGCGCTGATACCGGTTTGCTGGCAGATTTCAGCCACCTCCAACCCCATCAACTCGCGCAGCATAAATACCCGCGCGGTATTGTCCGGCAAGTGCTCGAGACAGTACTCCATGGTATGCATAAATTCCTGCTGCCGGATGGTATCTTCTGGGGAAGCCCATGTTTGAGGAGTGGCGCTATTCGTCCAATGGCCGCTCTCATCAAACTGCTGCTGGCGCACAGTATCAAGAAACTGTTCGTCTTCACTGCTCACTTGCCATTGCAGTTGGCTTTTTCGGCTGCGCAGGCTGTCTAATAGGGTGTTGCGCAAAATGGCGAATACCCACGTTTGCCATTGCGCAGCCGACTTAAACTGCTGCCGGCGGGCAAAGGCTTTCAGCATGGTGTCTTGTACCACATCTTCCGCCCATTGGGCATCGTGTAGCTGCAGGGTGGCAAAACGCAAAAGTTTGCGCCGCAGTTCGGCGGTATCCGTTTGCTGCCAAACCTGTTCATGTCTATTGGATTCTGCTTGATCGGATTTCATCTTGCTATGGAAGGCTACCTGAAAATTTCAGGTAGCCTCATACCGTGAGTGGTACCTTGTAATTAGACGATTGGGTTACTGCTATTCTGACATTGCTGCTGCATTTATCTACCCCACTGGATGCTTTCAAAAGGCTACCTGAAACTTTTCAGGTAGCCTTTTAGCGTTGCCGTGGGTGTTGCGTTAAATGCAGCCGATCTAAATTATTGCTGCTTCAATATACTGCCAAATCGAAACACGGCTACGCTATGGCCTCACGCAGTTTGGCAGCCAGCGCGGCCAGTTCAGCGTGGTCGGCCATCTTGTCTTCGTGCCGCGCCAGCTCGTGCACGTGGCCGGGAATCAGGTGCATATGGTAGTGGAACACGCTCTGGCCGGCTTCCCCGCCGTTGAGCTGCATTTGCACGATGCCGTGCCGCTGCAAGACTTGGCGCTGGGCGGCAATGATTTTTTTAGCGGCGGCAAACACGGCTTGTGCGTATTCCGGCGGCAGGTCGCTCAGTTCCACAGCCTGCGTTTTCGGCACAATCAACACATGGCCACGCGCTTGTGGCATCACGTCGAGGAAGGCGAGGACTTTTTCGTCTTCGTACACCGTATGGTTGGGGATTTCACCGCGCAGGATTTTGGCGAAGATGTTGTTGCTGTCGTATGCGGACATGGTGTTCTCCTTGATAGTCAATAAGAATTTTTCGGCTACATTGCAGCTGATGTTTTTCAGGCAGCCTGTTAAGCAATTAGCTTCAAGCCCTAAGGCTACCTGAAAACTCACACGGCTTCCAGTTTGGCAAACTTGGTGTCCAGCACTTTGATACCCTGTTTACCGAAGTTTATGGTGAGGCGGGCGCTGCCGGCTTTGTGCTCGCCTTCGATGATTACGCCGGTGCCGAATTTAGGGTGGCGTACGTTTTGGCCGATGCTGAAACCGTCGTAATCCTGCTTCATTACCGGCGCAGCCCATTCTGCCCTGCTCTGTTGAGGCCGGCCTTCGGGCACGGGAAAGCGTGGTTTGAGCACGGGGGTGAGTAAATGCAGTAAATCGGGCGGAATTTCTTCCACAAAGCGCGATACGGTGCCAAAATGAGTTTGGCCGTGCAACATCCGCTGTTGCGCCATGCTGATGTAGAGCCGCTGCCGTGCGCGCGTGATGGCCACATACATCAGCCGCCGCTCTTCCTCCAGCCCACCGTGTTCGGCCAAGCTTAATTCGCTGGGGAAACGGCCTTCTTCCATGCCGGTGAGGAATACTGCATCGAACTCCAGGCCTTTGGCCGCATGCACGGTCATTAACTGTACGGCAGATTCATCAGCGGCGGCTTGGTTTTCGCCGGATTCGAGTGCGGCGTTGCTCAGGAAAGCGAGCACGGGGAATGCCGGGCTCTCTGCGGCATCAGCGGGCAGGGTTTCAAACGTACTGTCTTCAGGGCGGAATTCTTCAGCCGCTCGGATGAGTTCGTCCAAGTTGTCTAAACGATCTTGATGGTCGCCTTTTTGGTTTTGGTAATACTCATACAGGCCGCTGCTGCGTACGGCCTCGGCCACAATTTCAGGTAGCCCGACTTGGCCGATGCAGCCGCTCAGACTTTCAATCAGGCGCACAAAGGCGGCCACTTTGCCGTTTTTCACGGCTACGCGGCAGGCTGCCTGCCACAGCGGTATGCCTTCCTGCGCAGCAGTGGCTTGAATGTTTTCCACCGTACGGCTGCCAATGCCGCGTGCAGGCACGTTGATGACGCGCAACAGGGCGTTATCGTCGTCGGGATTAACCGCCAGCCGCAAATAAGCAAGTGCGTGTTTGATCTCCTGCCGCTCATAAAAACGCAGGCCGCCGTAGATTTTATAGGGCAGACCGGCACGGAACAGGGCTTGCTCGAGAATGCGCGACTGGGCATTGCTACGATAGAGCACGGCAGTTTGTGCCAAATCCATACCGTCGCGGTGCAGAGCTTTGATTTCTTCTACCACAAACTCGGCTTCTTCACCGTCGGTAAAGGCGGAAAGAAAGCGGATTTTTTCGCCATGCTCGGCTTCAGTGCGCAGGTTCTTACCTAAGCGGCCATCGTTATGGGCAATCACGGCATTGGCCGCAGCCAGGATATTACCCACCGAACGGTAGTTCTGCTCCAGCTTGATAGGGAAGTCTACCTGAAATTCACGCATGAAGTCGGCCATATTGCCTACACGCGCGCCACGGAAACGGTAGATACTCTGGTCGTCGTCGCCCACGGCAAATACGGCAGTATGCTGTCCAGCCAGAAGTTTGAGCCAATCGTATTGCAATTTATTGGTATCTTGGAATTCGTCCACCAAGATGTGGTTGAAGCGGTTTTGGTAGTGCGTACGTAGGATCTCGTTACTTTGCAACACTTCATAGCTACGCAACATGAGTTCAGCAAAATCTGCTACCCCTTCCTGCCGACACAGACGATCGTATTCGGCATAGCATTCAATCAGGCGCTGCTCAAACGGATTACTGGCATGTAGCACGGCAGCACGCAAACCTGCTTCTTTTTGCGCATTGATAAAGCCTTGTAAGGCACGCGGGGCGATGATTTCTTCGGAAATGTTGAGGGCTTTGAGCAGACGTTTGACTAGAGCGAGCTGGTCACTGCTGTCTAAAATCTGGAAGGCAGCTGGCAGACCAGCTTCTTTGTGATGCAAACGCAGAAATCGGTGGCACAAGCCATGGAATGTACCCAGCCACATGGCGCGAATATTAAGCGGCAACATGGCTTCGAGCCGGGCACGCATTTCTTTCGCAGCCTTATTAGTGAACGTAACCGCCATCACCGAATGCAGGCTGGCTTGACCACTATGCAAGAGCCAAGCGATGCGGGTGGTAAGCACTTTAGTCTTACCGCTGCCGGCACCGGCCAGCACCAAAGCAGATTGCGCCGGCCAGGTTACCGCGGAAAGTTGCTCATTATTTAAGCCGGGAAGTAGGGAGTTGTGTAGAGCTGATGTAAACACGATCTGAAGTGTTGGAATAACTAAAAGAAGCGTGGATTATATAACCAAAACTCTTGTTTCCTCCTGCGAGGTTTGTCCAACTTAAACAATTTTCCAAGGCTCAAGCGGCTACCTTAAACTTTCAGTTAGCCTTTTATGGGCAAATATACTGTGTAGAGCTATCCATACACTCTGCCAAAGCGAACACCCGCTGTTGGGCGGGTGTCGTAAATAGGTGTTTGGCAGTGTCC
>CAUPYH010000019.1:0-27851 GCA_963515595.1 uncultured Eikenella sp.
ACAAATGGTAAAAGATAGTCTAACCTAGTTATCTAGGACAGCCCCAAATATTTTCAGACGACCTGAAGGAGACATAGCCATGACCGAACCATTCCATATCGCCTATCAACTGCACGATGCAGGCTGGGCAAGCGTTACCGTGAAATATGGCGAAGAAAGCCATCAGCAAGCCGTTTCCTATCTGCATGATTCGCTGAAAGATTTATGTAATTTAGCACTCGCCCTGCAAAGCGGTGCCAGCATCACCGAGGCGAAAGTCCTGTTTTTAGACGAACCCGGCGAACTGGCCTTGCTGGTATCTGCAGCCGAACAAAGTAACGAAGCCGAAGTGAGGCTGATTTATTCAGACGACTGGTTTTTCAGTTTCAACTTCAATCGCAGTCCACAACAAACCTTATGGCACGGCAAAGTGGCCCGGTATGAATTGGCGGAAAACATCCGTCTGATTTTAGAAGATATTTATCTGAATATCGGCGAAAAAGAATATTTGGAAAGATGGGTAGAACATCCTTTTCCGAAAAAAAGCTACCTGAAACTGTTCCGCCTTTAAGGAATAGATATGAACACTTGGCTAATCATCGGCGTCATCGTTTTTTCGACCATGATTTATCTGTCCTTCCAAAACAGCCGCAGCCGCAAACGCGAGCAGGCTTGGCGGGAAACCGCCATGACATCCTGAACATCGGGGCTTCTCCGACCAAGTGTTCACACTCATCGGCTCGTTCGCCGAGTAAGGCATGGGCGCGGATTTCTGGGTGGAAGAGATTGAGCAAACCGAGCTGGCGGCGGTGTGCTAGCATTTTTCAGGTAGCCTTTGCTGCACGGTAGAGGCTACCTGAAAAACCAATGGGCAACACTCGCAGCACAGGCGTTTTCATCCTTCATTCAATACCGCCGTAAATTTTCAGGTAGCCTCTAGCGTAGCTTCAATAAAGTCAAAACGAATAAAGTAAGTTTCTGCGGAGCGAAAACATGCAAATCAACACCCTCTCTGCCAATCCATCGAACACTGCTACAGCCTCTTCGCCAAACTCTCCTACCGCCGCAACGAACTCCTACCCTACAGCCTGCTAGACACTTTCGTCCCAAGCGGCATTAATATCCAACCCTTGCTGGATAACCGGCTGCGCACCGACCCCGAAGCTCTGCTACATTACACTGTCATGGTGTGTCACAGCTACAACTGGGCGCAGCCAGAATTTACCGAACCCGAACTGCGACGCTAAATAGAAGATACCGCCTGCCACCAAATCTTCGCCGAGCGGCTACTTACCACCAGCGACGATAGCAACGATTTCAACCGACTTACCGAACAGCAACACAACAAACGTTATGCCAAACGCTGGCGCAAAATGCTCGAGATGTTGGAGTATGCCAATAATTGAACCATGTATTGATGTTTTCAGGTATGAGAACGGTTTTGGCCAGTTGTCGCCCGGGTTGCCTGTCCGCAGACCAACGGTGAGGAGGAACGGGTTATACATACCCTGATGGAGATGTGGCATGAGAAACAGTCGCTTGACAGTCCGGAACATCGGCGCCACTTCGTCAATTTCTACAACACGGTAAAGCCGCACCGCGGTTTGAACGGCGATACGCCGTTTGAGGTCTTGCAGGCTTCTCTCTCAACCTGTGGTGTAAATAACGCGGTTCATTTTCTACACCTTATATTTATCTCACTTAAGGTTCAGCCACGGCGGCAAACCCAGCCGCATTTGCTATAATCCTTTTCAGGTAGCCTCTATCGATTGAGGCTACCTGAAATTTGTTTGAAAGATCCCACATGAAACCATCCGTTCTAGACAAACTCCAATCCCTCTCCGAGCGGCTCGAAGAAGTAACCGCCCTGCTCAGCACCCCCGAGGCCACTGCCGACATCAACCGCTTCCGCCAGCTCAACCAAGAGCACGCTGAGCTCACCCCGGTAGTGGAAGCCTACCGCCAATACCGCCAAGCCGAAAGCGACCTTGCAGACGCTGAAGACATGCTTGCCGACCCCGAAATGAAAGACTTCGCCGCCGAAGAAATCGAGGCTGCCAAAGCCAAAATCGAAACGCTGGATACCGAGCTGCAAAAACTTTTGCTGCCCAAAGACGAAGACGACGGCAAAAACATCTTCCTTGAGGTCCGTGCCGGCACCGGCGGTGACGAAGCCGCCCTATTTGCCGCCGATTTGCTGCGCATGTACACCCGTTATGCCGAGCGCAACCGCTGGCAGGTCGAAATCGTTTCCGCCAACGAAAGCGATTTAGGCGGCTACAAAGAAGTCATCGCCCGCATCGCCGGCATCGGCGCCTATGGCCGGCTCAAATTTGAAAGCGGCGGCCACCGCGTGCAGCGCGTACCCGCCACCGAAAGCCAAGGCCGCATCCACACCTCCGCCTGCACCGTGGCCGTAATGCCCGAAGCCGACGAACTCGAAGAAATCCAGCTCAACCCCGCTGAACTGCGCATCGACACCTTCCGCGCATCCGGCGCAGGCGGCCAGCACATCAACAAAACCGACTCCGCCATCCGCATCACCCACCTGCCCACCGGCATGGTGGTGGAATGCCAAGACGGCCGCAGCCAACACGCCAACAAAGCCCAAGCCATGAAAGTGCTCGCCGCCCGCCTGAACGACAAGCAAAAACGCGAAGCCCAGGCCAAAGAAGCCGCCGAACGCAAATCCCTCATCGGCAGCGGCGACCGCAGCGAACGCATCCGTACCTACAACTATCCGCAAGGCCGCGTGACCGACCACCGCATCAACCTCACCCTGCACAAGCTCGACTTCGTGATGGACGGCGACATGGAAGAAATCACCAACGCCCTCATCGCCGAACACCAGGCCGAGCTGCTGGCCGCGATGGGGGATTGATTTTTCAGGTAGCCCATACTACCCACAGGCTACCTGAAACCCACCCAAAAGAAAGACCGCATGAATACACTCGGCATCATCGGCGGCATGTCGCCCGAAAGTACCGCCGCCTACTACACTCAAATCAACCGCCTCATCAATCGGCAAAAAGGCAGCAACCACAGCGCGCCCATCCTGCTCGCCAGCGTGGAATTTCAAGAAATCGTGGATTGCCAGCAGCGCGGCGATTGGCACAAAGCCGGCGAAATCCTCGCCCAAGCCGCCCGCACTCTGGAGCAGGCCGGCGCAGACGCCGTCCTCCTGGCCACCAACACCATGCACAAAGTTGCCGCCCCGATACAGACCGCCATCGGCGTGCCCTTCATGCATATTTTAGACAGCGTGGCCGAACGCATCCACGCACAAGGCATCCGCACCGTCGGCCTGCTCGGCACACGCTTTACCATGCAGGACGCGTTCTACCGCGAAGGCCTGGCCAAACGCGGCATCCAAACCATCGTGCCGGATGAAGGCGCACAGGCCGAAATCCACCGCATCATTTTCGAAGAGCTCTGCGTGGGCCACTTTCCCGAAAGCAGCCGCCGCTTCTATGTGCAAACCATCGAACGGCTGGCCGCCCAAGGCGCAGAAGGCATCATCCTCGGCTGTACCGAAATCGGCCTGTTGGTACGCCCCGAAGACACTGCCGCGCCACTGTTCGACACCACGGAAATCCACGTGCATGCCGCCGCTGAATTTATTTTGCAACCCGCCTGACCTACATTGTGATTTTCAGGTAGCCTGCCCCCATCCATACGAGGTTAGCCATTATGCCAACATTGCCTGCCAACCTAATTTCGCTCCTCCAATCCGCCCGCGTGCTGGTAGTGGGCGATACCATGCTCGACCGCTACTGGTTTGGCGAGGTGGAGCGCATTTCCCCCGAAGCCCCCGTACCCGTAGCCAAAATCGAACGCATGGATCAGCGTGCCGGCGGTGCCGGTAACGTGGCACGCAACATCGCGGCCCTGGGCGGGCAGGCAGCCTTGCTGTCGGTGGTTGGCCAAGACGAGGCTGCCAACGAACTGGAAAAAATCGTTCAAAGCAATGGCGTACAAACCTTTTTAGAACGCGATGAAACCATCGACACTACCGTAAAACTTCGTGTGCTCTCGCGCAATCAGCAGCTTTTGCGCATTGATTTTGAAGAAAAACCCAGCCAAGACGTACTGGATCGGCTCAACCGCCGTTTCCGCAGCCTGTTGCCGGATTATGATGCCGTTATCCTTTCCGACTACCGCAAAGGCTGCCTGTTTCAGGTAGCCGATATGATTGATTTCGCCCGCGAGCACAACAAACCTGTGTTGATCGACCCCAAAGGCGACGACTACGAAAAATACGCCGGCGCCTACCTCATCACCCCCAATCGCAACGAACTGCGCCAAGTGGTCGGCTCGTGGGGCAACGAAGCCGAGCTCACCGAAAAAGCCGAAGCCCTGCGCCGCCACCTGCAATTAAACGCCATCCTGCTCACCCGAAGCGAAGAAGGCATGAGCCTGTATGAGCCCGACCACATCAGCCACCAGCCCACCCGCGCGCAGGAAGTGTTCGACGTATCCGGCGCCGGCGACACCGTCATCGCCACCGTAGGCCTCGGCCTGGCCGCCGGGCTGGATTTGCGCCAAGCCATGCACATCGCCAACGCTGCCGCCGGTGTGGTGGTGGCCAAACTCGGCACCGCCGTGTGCAGCCAGGCCGAACTGCTCGCCGCCTTGCAGCAAGATGTCGAGGCAGGCTAAAGCCCAGCCACACTCTATACACAGGCTACCTGAAATTTTGTTCCACCCATTTTCAGGTAGCCTGTTTCTTGCAAGCCCGGTACAGCTTGGATAGCCATAAATCGCCAATCCTAATATGCTAAAATAGGCCGGATTTAAAACGTGAACACACCCATGACCAAGCATTACTCAGAAAGCAGCATCAAAATCCTCAAAGGCCTGGAGCCGGTGAAAGAACGCCCCGGCATGTACACCCGTACCGACAGCCCCACCCACATCTGCCAAGAAGCCATCGACAACGCTGCCGACGAAGCGCTGGGCGGCTTCGCCAGCCGCATCGATGTGGAAATCCATGAAGACGGCTCGCTTTCCGTATCCGACAACGGGCGCGGTATCCCTGTTGGCCTGCATCCTGAAGAAAACGTGCCCGTGGTCGAGCTGGTGTTCACCCGCCTGCATGCCGGCGGCAAATTCAACAAAACCAGCGGCGACGGCGCTTATGCCTTCTCCGGCGGCCTGCACGGCGTGGGCGTATCCGTAACCAACGCCCTCTCCCGCCGCCTCGAAGTGGCCGTGCGCCGCGAAGGGCGCGAATACCGCATCGCCTTTGCCGGCGGCGACGTGGTCGAGCCCTTGGCCGAAACCGGCAAATGCCCCGCCAAAGACAGCGGTACCACCCTGCGCATCTGGCCCGATGCCCACTATTTCGAAAGCCCCAACTACGACATCGCCGAAATCGAACGCCTGCTGCGCGCCAAAGCCGTGCTGCTGCCCGGCGTAACCGTTACCCTCACCCGCCGGCGCAACGGCCTGCCCGAAACCCAAACCTGGCACTACCCCGACGGCCTGGAAGGCTACCTGAAAACCCTGCTGGCCGAGCAGGAAAACACCCTGCCCCTGCTTACGCTGCAAAACCACGTTTCAGGTAGCCACCATGGCGATTTTGCCGATGGCGAAGGCGTATCCTGTGCCCTCACCTGGCTGGAAGAAGGCCGCATCACCACCGAAAGCTATGTCAACCTCATCCCCACCCCCGCCGGCGGCACCCACGAAGCCGGGCTCAAACAAGCCCTGTTCAACGCCGTATCCAACTTCATCACCCACCACAACCTTTTGCCGCGCGGCGTGAAAATCCAAAGCGACGACGTATTCAACCGCGTCGCCTTCGTGCTTTCCGTGCGCATGCTCGATCCGCAATTCCAAGGCCAAACCAAAGACAAACTCACCAACCGCGACGCGCTCAAACTCGTGGCCGCCCTCGCCGGCGACCCCGTCGAATTGTGGCTCAACCAAAACCTCGAAGCCGGCAAGAAAATTGCCGAGCTCGCCATCAAACAAGCCCAAGAGCGCATGCGTTCGGTGAAGAAAATCGAAAAACGCAAAGGCAGCGGCATTTCCGTGCTGCCCGGCAAGCTCACCGACTGCGAAAGCGAAGACATCCGCGAAAACGAGCTTTTCCTGGTGGAAGGCGACTCTGCCGGCGGCTCCGCCAAACTCGCCCGCGACCGCAACACCCAAGCCATCCTGCCCCTGCGCGGCAAAGTGCTCAACAGCTTCGAAGTGCACCGCGACCAACTCTTCGCCAACACCGAAATCCACGACATTTCCGTGGCCATCGGCGTAGACCCGCATGGCGAAGGCGATAATCCCGACCTCTCCGGCCTGCGCTACGGCAAAATCGCCATTCTTTCCGATGCCGACGTCGACGGCTCGCACATCCAAGTGCTGCTGCTCACCCTCTTCTACCGCCACTTCCCCGAACTCATCCGGCGCGGCCACATCTACGTTGCCCAACCGCCACTGTTCCGCGTGGACGTAGCCGCCCAAGGCAGGAAAAAAAACGCCCGCAAATTCTACGCCCTCGACCAAGCCGAGCTCGAAGGTATCCTGGAAAAACTGCGCAAAGAAGGCCTGCGCGAAAACCAATATTCCATCAGCCGCTTCAAAGGCCTGGGCGAAATGAACCCCGACCAGCTCAAAGACACCACCATGCACCCCGACACCCGCCGCCTGCTGCGCGTACACATCCCCGAACACAGCAGCGAACCCACCCGTGAAGTGTTCGTCAAACTCATGGGCAAAGGCGAATCCGCCCAGCGCCGCAGCTGGATGGAAGCCGAAGGCGACAAAGCCGAGCTGGATATTTAGAACCATAAACAAAGGCTACCTGAGACATTGCTTGCTTTTCAGGTAGCCTTTCATTCCATCTCAAATTTAAATTAATCATATAAACATCATTAAGTTACACCTATTTTCTAGCCATAAAACCACCGGCAGGCTATAATACGCGGCTGGCATACGCCGGCAGTCTTGCCAAGCCGGCGACACCGTTTAGGGAGAATACAGTTATGATGGTTTTATACTCAGGCATTACCTGCCCCTTCAGCCACCGCTGCCGCTTCGTGCTATACGAAAAAGGCATGGATTTCGAAATCAAAGACGTAGATATCTTCAACAAACCCGAAGATCTCTCCGTGATGAACCCCTACAACCAAGTGCCCGTATTGGTTGAGCGCGATCTCATTTTGTTTGAGTCCAACATCATCAACGAATACATCGACGAACGCTTCCCCCACCCGCAGCTCATGCCCGGCGACCCCGTGATGCGCGGCCGCGGCCGCCTGGTTTTGTTCCGGATGGAAAAAGAGCTGTTCAGCCACGTGCAAAAACTTGAAAGCCCCGACACCTCAGCCAAAGAGCAGGCCAAAGCGCGCGAAGCCATCAGCCAAGGCCTCACCCTGCTCGCTCCCGCCTTCTCCAAAAACAAATACGTGCTGGGCGACGACTTCTCCATGATCGACGTGGCCATCGCCCCCCTGCTGTGGCGGCTCGACCACTACGGCATCAAACTGGGCAAATCCGCCGCGCCTATCCTGAAATACGCCGAGCGCATTTTCCAACGCGAGTCCTTTATCGCCGCGCTCACCGCCGCCGAAAAAGCCATGCGCCGCTAAGCATATAGGCCGTTTGTTTGGAAACCGCTTCCGCGTTGTCTAAACAAGCGGCTTTTAGCTGAAATCATGATTTTTCATTCCAGGCGGCTATCCAACGCCGTAGGAAGTGAAGTATTTTAGCGATATGCTTTCAGGTAGCCTTTCGCCACACAGGAATCTTGCCCATGAATCCCACCCTCAAACCCTACCTCATCCGCGCCTTGCACGAATGGTGCAGCGACCAAGGCCACACGCCCTATATCCAAGTATGGGTAAACGAACATACCCGCGTACCCGTGCAGTTTGTGAAAGACAACCAAATCATCCTCAATATCGGCGCCACCGCCTGCGCCGGCCTGAACATCGATAACGACTGGGTCAGCTTCACCGCCCGTTTCGGCGGCGTGGCGCACGAGATTTGGATTCCGGTCGGCCACATCGGCGCCATCTATGCCCGCGAAACCGGCGAAGGCATGAACTTCGACATCACACCCTACGAACCCGGCACCCCGCCCAAATCCGAAGCGAGCAACAGCGGCAAAGACAGCAAACCCGCCGGCAAACACAAAGGCCTGAAGCTGGTGAAATAACCTCCTTCACGGTAAAACAAAGGCTACCTGAAAAGCAGTTTGCATGCTTTCAGGTAGCCTTTGGCATATATCGCCTATTTACCCTTATGCCGTTCAGCCTGCCGCTCGGCACGTTTGGTTTGCAGGCGGGCTTCTTCTTCTCGGGCGGCAGCAAGCCAGGCTTTCCATTGCTCGGGGGTTTCGAGGGTGATGCGGCCGATTTGGCCGTCGCGGAAATCGGTGAGGGTGTTTTCGGCGGCTTTTTGGTAGTTGATGCGGCCACCTCCAAGCAGGGCGCCGCGCCGGCGGCCGATCCATTCGAGCCAGTCGGTGTCTTGCCAGCTTTGGCTCTCTTCCGGGTCGGCTTGGTAACGCGCTTGCAGCTGGGGCAGGTAGTGCTGGCGCAGGTAGTTGAGCAGCTCGAGGGCGACGGTTTCTTCGTCCAGCGCATTGCGGCCTACAGCGCCGCTGGCGGCAAGGTTGTAGCCGCTTTGCGGAACGATGATTTTTGGCCACAGCATGCCGGGGGTATCGTAGAGCCAGAAGTCGTCGGCAAGCAGCAGGCGCTGTTCGGTTTTGGTGATGCCGGGTTCGTTGCCGGTTTTGGCGGATTTTTTGCCGATCATGCCGTTAATCAGAGTGGACTTGCCCACGTTTGGGATGCCGCAGATGAGCACGCGCAGGGGGCGGTCGATGCCTTGCCGATGCGGAACCAGCGCGCGGCAGGCGGTGGTGATTTTTTGGGCAGCCTGGCGTTCGGATGCATCAAGGGCTAGGGCGCTGGTGTTGGGTCTGTTTTGCAGTTCGGCCAGCCACACGCGGGTGAGTTCGGGGGCGGCAAGGTCTTGTTTGTTGAGCAGATAGAGTTTGGGCTTGCCGCGCGAGAGCTGGGCCAGCAGGGGGTTTTGGCTGGAGGCGGGCAGGCGGGCATCCAGCATTTCGATGACCATATCGGTGCTTTTGAGCCGCTCGATGAGGGCTTTTTTGGTTTTGTGCATATGGCCGGGAAACCATTGGATGCTCATGATGTTTTCTTTCTATTGGTTTCAGGTAGCCTTTGGCAGGGAAAGGCTACCTGAAAATGTTGGGGATACGGGTTGGCAGTTGAAACTGATCTTTTTAGTGCTGCAGAAACTTGTCTTCCTTTGGAAGTCTCGGTTCGATCCGCAGAAACTCGTCCTCCTGCGGAAGCCCGTTTTAGCTTCGCAGAAACTCGCCTTCATTCAGAAGTCCGTTTTAGCTTCGCAGAAACTCGTCCTCCTTCGGAGACCTCGTTTTCAGGTAGCCTGTTGGTGTTGGGGCTACCTGAAACTCAAACTTCAACCAAAGCAAATATGCTTGGCACTCACGCGCGGTGGGCGGTGGTGGAGGGAAGCTGGCGGTGGCGCACCCACACGGGGTAGTCACGCAGGCGTTCGGCCACGGCTTCGGACACGAATACGGAGCGGTGCTGGCCGCCGGTGCAGCCGATGCCGACCACGAGCATGTGCACGCGGGTTTGGCGGGCATATTCGGGCAACCAGCGGTTTAGGTAGCCGCTGATGTCGGCCACCATCTGCTGCACGACTTTGAATTGGGCGAAATAGGCGCGCACGGCTTCGTCGCGGCCGGTGAGTTCGCGCAGGTTTTCATCGTAATACGGGTTGGGCAAGGCACGGGTGTCGAAGAGGAAATCCAAATCCAGCGGCGCGCCGTATTTAAAGCCGAATGATTCGATCACCACCTGCAAACCGCCGTGGCTGAGAGCGAGCCACTCTTGGATACGGAATTTTAAATCGCCGATGCTGTCGTGGGAGTTGTTGATGCAAAAGGCGAAGCTCTGCCACGGTTGGAGCATTTGCCGCTCGGCGGCGATGCTTTCGGCCAGGGTAAGGGTGGTGGCAGCGAGAGGATGGCGGCGGCCGTGGCGGTCGAGCCGGCGGATAAGGGTAGCGGTGTCGGCATCGAGAAACAGCAAGCGCAGGGGGTGGCCTTGGCGGCGGATGGCACGCAGGCAGTTTTGGATGGTGTCTTGGGGATAAGGCAGGCGGATATCTAGGCTGATGGCCAGCTTACTGATTTTACTGGCAGCAGATTGAGCCACCAATTGTGGCAGGAGCGCGGGCGGAATATTGTCCACGCAAGTGAAGCCCATATCACCGAGCAGTTTTAAGGCAACTGTTTTTCCCGAGCCGGTCAGCCCGCTAATCAGCACTATCCTCATGGCTGCGTTCGTCTTCCCTCAGCATGGCGGTATGGCGTTCTAAAAATTCTTTGGTACTGTCTTTGCCACGCGCCTGCAGAATATAGTTGCGCACCGCTGCTTCCACCAGCACGGCGAGGTTGCGGCCGACGGCCACCGGCAGCGTAACCGAGCGTACGGCCACGTTGAGGATGGTTTCGGTTTCGCTCTGGATGGAAAGGCGGTCGAGCGTTTTCATGTAGTTGTCGTCGGCCAGCGTTAGGTTGATGATGAGCTTGAGCTGCTTGGAGGGCAGCACGGCTGTTTCGCCGAAAATGGTGCGGATATTGAGCACGCCCAGGCCGCGTACTTCGAGAAAATCACGCAATACGGCCGGGCAGCGCCCTTCCAACGTTTCCGGGCCGGTGCGGTAGAGTTCCACCGCGTCGTCGGCCACCAAGCCGTGCCCGCGCGAAATCAGCTCCAAGGCCAGCTCGCTCTTGCCCAAACCGGACGCGCCCATCAGCAGTACGCCGATTTCAAACACGTCCAAAAACACGCCGTGTTTCACGGTGGAGGCGGCCAGCACGCGCTGCAGGTAAATCCGCAGCACGTCCATCAAAAACGGGCTTTCGGTTTTGGACGTGAGCAGCGGCACGTTATGGGTGTGGCAATAATCGCGCAGCATGAAAGGCACGGGCAGATCGTTGGCCACAATCACCAGGGCGATGCTCAAATCGAAGAGTTCGTCCAGGCTCGCCTTCACTTCCCCGGCGGCCATCTTATCCAAATAAGCCACTTCGGCCACGCCCAACACCTGTACTTGGTTGGGGTGGATAAAATTCAAATGCCCCACCAGCGCCAACACAGGTTTGTCGGCATCCACGCTGATGCGGTTGTCTGCGCCCGCCGTGCCGGCCGACCAAGCCAAACTCAGCTTGGCCTGGTTGTCTTGATAGAGCTTGCGCACGGAGATGCTGGGCATAGGCGTCCTGTTGGTTATGCGGTGAGGATGCGGTGGGCGGCTTCGGCGCTTTCGGCAGCCAAAAGCTGCTCGCGCACGGCTTTATCCGAAAGCTTGATGGCCAAGGCAGACAACACTTCCAAATGCTCGCTGGAAGCGTTTTCCGGCACCAGCAGCACAAACACCAGCGATACCGGCTCGCCATCGGGCGCATCGAAATCCACAGCTTCTTTCAGGCGGATAAACGCACCGGTGGCCGCTTGCACTTCGGCATGCCGGCCATGCGGGATGGCCACGCCGTGCCCCAGCGCGGTGGTGCCGAGCTTTTCGCGCGCAAACAAGCATTCAAACACAGCGGCGCGGCTCAGGCCGGATTCGCTTTCTAACAGCAGGCCGGCTTCTTCAAACAGGCGTTTTTTGCTGCTCACTTCCAAATCCAGCACAATATGCGATACGGGCAGGATATTGCCGATCAGGCTCATGGTTACTTCTCTTGCGTAAAAATTCATTAAGGATAGGATTGTACCTGTGCCGCCGCCGAAGGGCAATTTTGTGCCCGGCGGCCGGGTTTTCAGGTAGCCTAATCAGCCGCCGCTGTAATGCGCCAGCAAACCGAGCCATAAAGCCCAGCCGATGCGGTTGTTGGATAAGAACACTTTAAAGCAGGCTTCCCGGTTGCGGCTGCGGATGGCACGGTATTGGCCGCATTGGTGCCACACCGCGTACACCAGCGCGAGCCAATACGGCCAGCGGGCATGAATAACGCAGCCGGCAGCGGCTATCAGCAGCACAAACAGTGCATGGCACAACATGGCGGCTTCAGCATCACGGCGGCCGAAAGTGATGGCCGAGGTTTGAATGCCGATTTTCAGGTCGTCTTCCTTATCGGCCATGGCGTAGATGGTGTCGTAGGCCAGCGTCCAGCAGGCGTTGGCGGCAAACAGCAGCCAGGCCAGCGGCGGCACATGGTTTTGCACGGCGGCAAAGGCCATCGGGATACCGAAGGAAAAAGCCAGCCCCAAATACAGCTGCGGCAACGGGAAAAAGCGTTTGGTGAAGGGATAGCTCAAGGCCAGAAACAGCGCGGGCAAGCTCATCAGCCAGGTTAACCCGTTTAGCGGCAGCAGACACAGGCAGGCAGCGGCACACAAAACCAACAACAAAAGCATCGCTTCACGCGTGCTCACTTTGCCGATGGCAAACGGGCGGCTTTTGGTGCGCGCCACCGCACCGTCGAAATTACGGTCGGCAAAATCATTAATCACACAGCCGGCACTGCGCATCAGAAAAGTGCCGAGCACGAAGACAAACAAGATGCCGAAATCGGGCAGCCCGCCGGCAGCCATCCACAGCGCCCACAGGGTGGGCCACAGCAAAAGCAGCGTGCCAATGGGCTTGTCGGCGCGCATCAGTTGCAGATACACGGCCAGACGCTCGGCTTGCTTCGGGGGGAGGAAAGAAAGAAAAGGCACGGGAGTTCTCGGAGTGTGGTTTCAGGTAGCCTTGAGGCTGCAGCAAAGGCTACCTGAAAAAGAGTGTTGCACAATAAAACAGCCGGGTGGAAGCTGATAGTTTAGGCTACCTGAAAATTATCGCTTTCAGGTAGCCTGCATGTGGTGGCAAGAGGCTACCTGAAACACTGTCTGCTGCAAAATACCGCCCTATTCCTCCAAAAACCGCGCCAACTCGGGCATAAACCCTTCGGTCAGCACCATCTTTTCGCCGTTCAAATCGAATACCGAACGGCGCAGGCAAACGGCTCGGGCGGCTTGTTCTTGTTGCGCGGGCGGCACGGCGGCGAAGGCGAGCGGGCTGCGTTCTGCGGCCAAGCGGCCATCAAACAGGCGTTTGCCCAAAGGCTGCGTGCCGCAAGCTAGGATGCTTGGCCATACCCCCGCTAGAGGGCACACGCTGCGCGCCCACACCACCGGTGTATCATCCAGCAGCAGCCACACCTGGCGCACATGAAACGCATTGCCGGCCAGCTCTTCGCTCGGCCACAGTTGCGCCATTTCGCCCTGAAAGGCTACCTGAACGCGGAAATCCGCGCCGGTGGCCTGTAAGGCCAAGGTGAGCGAGGTTGCCTGTATCAGGCGGCACAGGGCGGCGGGAACGGCGGGCGGTTCGGGCTGCCAAATCAGCGGCGGCAGGGTGTGTGGAAAAGCTGTCATTTGTTTGTGTTATGGAAACCATGTTTTTCAGGTAGCCTCTGCGGCTGCCAGGCATTAAGATGCGAATTGTATCAGAGAATAAGGAAGGCAAGATGAACCTGATTTTATGGCGGCACGCCGAAGCTGAAGATGGTACACCCGATTTGGAACGAGGCCTCACCGACAAAGGCCGGCGGCAGGCTGATGCGGCTGTCCGGTGGCTGCGGTCGTATCTGAACGGCCAAGTGGAGGTGTGGGCTTCGCAGGCGCTGCGCAGCCGACAAACTGCCGAAGCGCTCGGCCTGCCCTATGCCGTGAAACCCGAGCTTAATCCGATTAACCATGTGGAAGAGCTGCCCGCGCTGATTGCCGCGCATAAAGGGTCGGATTATTTGATACTGGTGGGGCACCAGCCCTGGCTGGGGCAGCTGTGCAGCTATCTGCTCAACGGCGGCTGGCTGGCCGGACAATATTGGTCGGTGAAAAAATCCGGCATTTGGTGGTTTGGCGTGAAGGTTGATGAAGGCGGCAGGCTCTGTGCCAAACTGAAAGCCGCCATGACCCCGCAGCTGCTATTGCCGGAAAATTAAAAGATGCTCAACAAAGCCGAGATTGAGGAAAAAATCTTCTCTATTGATTCAGAGATATGTACCCATGCCATTCTTAGAGATGGTTTTTAACGCCAATCGCGAAGAAGTGAATTGGGTTTCCGCTCATTTGGTAAAACTGAGCGAAAATACCAACCGGCCTGGCTTTAACCTGTTTCGGGCATTTGGCCAGGCTGCACGGATATATGGACGACCACAGGCGGGTTGTTACGCTATTGGAAGCTTTCCGAAACCCGCCCGTAAGCGAATTGCGGGGCAGGGCTGAAGATGCATTAGAGGATATTGAAATTTTTTGTGGCAAGCCGCAAACGCATCGCTCCGAACCGAAACCCGGAACATAGACTCCACTTGAAACCTGCCGCTGCCGCGCCCATTTGTGCCCTACCCAATGCAAGGAGTTTGCCATGAATCAAGACAACCCTGCCCGCCCCGAAGATTTCGTGCCGGAATTCCGCCGTCGCCGTTTCGAGCCGGACGGCTTTTTGCGCAAACTGCGCCGTTTCGCACTGCGGCTGGGGCGGCCGGTGGTGGAGCAGCTGTATGCGCTGTATTTCCTGTTTCAATCGCCCGCCGTGCCCAAACGCGCCAAGCTGATTATCGTGGGTGCGCTGGTGTATTTCGTCAGCCCCATCGACAGCATCCCCGACCTGCTCGGCCCGCTGGGCTTCAGCGACGATATTGCCGTGATCACGCTGGTATACGCGCAGATGAAGGATTATCTGACGGAAGAAATCAAAATCCGTGCCCGTGCTGCGGCGGAGCGGCTGGTGCGGAAGTAGGTTTGTTTATACCCGGAAAGGCTACCTGAAAACCCATTTTAGAATTTTCAGGTAGCCTGCTTCATATCCGGCATATTTTTTCAGGTAGCCCATCGTAGAAAATAACCGCGTTGTTTACACCACAGGCTGGTAAAAATAAGTCCGCAACACCCCAAACGGCGTATGCCTAGTGCCGCGGCTGGCGGTAGTTGTCGAGATCAACGATGCGTTCGAGCAGCATGTCGCACAAGTCGTCCATGCTGTCTTCGTCTAATGCGCCGTTTTCGGCCACGAGGTCTTCGAGCCAATCGAGGCTGCGGCAGAGGCGCTGGTAGTTGATTTCGGTGTAGGCGGCGGAGCTGGCAGGGAGTTCGCTTTGCAGGAGGGCGAGGCCGTCGTCGCAGAGGTTGTCCCATGCGCCGAGGCGGCAGGATTCGCAGATGTCTTCGGCGGTACGCACCATTTCGCCGGTGTCGCCGCTGCTTTCAAACAGGAGCTGGGCTTCTTTGCCGTAGGTGGTGTCTTCAAAATATTCGTGCCAAGGCTCGAAGCTGAGGCCTTCGAAGTTTTGCGGCACGAATTCTGCGGGCAGGTTGCCCAGCAGTTCGAGCATTTCTTCGGCGCTGTAGAAGCGGCCGTGCGCGCCCACTTTTACGGGGTCGGGGATTTCGCCCCAGTAAAAGCCGCTGAATTCTTCGAGCAGGATTTGGAAGGTGTTGTCGTGCCGGTCAATGATGCCGAGGAAGTCGTGGTGCTGCTGCAGGCGGCTGAAATATTGGGGCAGCTCGGCAGCGGATACGGTAATGGGGCTGCCGCCGTCGATGTGGGCATCGTCGGTGTAGAAGGAATAGAAAATTTGGTAGGTGCGGTTCATGGCGGGGCTTGGCGAAGGGGAAAAGGCTACCTGAAAGTGCGGTGGAAATCAGGTAGCGCGGGTGTTTATGGCAATGAAATCAGTGCCGTTAGCTTGCCTGGCGCGGCTGGAAACTGAATCTGCTCCGGCCAGGCCAAACCGGATGGAGCGGGATTAGGGCCGGCCGGTGCGGGGGCTGATGGTGAGGATTTCGTAGCCGGTGTCGGTAACGAGCACTTCGTGTTCCCATTGGGCGGAGAGTTTGCGGTCTTTGGTCACCACGGTCCAGCCGTCTTCGAGGATACGCAGGTGGCGTTTGCCTTGGTTGATCATGGGCTCGATGGTGAAAATCATGCCGGGCTGCAACACGGGGCCGGTACCTCTTTTGCCGTAGTGGACGACTTGCGGGTCTTCGTGGAAGCTGCGGCCGATGCCGTGGCCGCAAAATTCCTGCACCACGGAATAGCCGGCGTTTTCGGCGATTTGCTGGCAGGCGTAGCCGATGTCGCCGAGGGTGGCGCCGGGCTTCACGACTTCGATGCCGGCCATCATGCTTTGGTGGGTGATGTCGATCAGGCGCTGCGCCTGCGGGCTGATGGTGCCCACGGTATACATGCGGCTGGAATCGCCGTGGAAGCCGTCTTTTTTGATGGTGATGTCGATATTGAGGATATCGCCGTTTTTCAGGGGCTTATCGTCGGGGATGCCGTGGCAGATAACGTGGTTTACGGAGGTGCAGCAGGATTTGGGGAAGGGGGGATTGCCGTAGTGCAGGGGCGCGGGGTAGCCGCCTTGCACGTTTACATGATAATCGTGCACCAGCTGGTTCAGTTCGTTGGTGGTAACGCCGGGTTTGACGAAATCGCCGATGTAGTCGAGGGCTTCGGCGGCCAGGCGGCCGAGTTCGCGCATTTTTTCGATTTCTTCGGGGGTTTTGATGATGATAGCCATATTGTTTTTCCTAATGATTTCGATAAGGGCTACCTGAAAACAAGACCTTGGCCGGGCTTTTGCCAGGCCAAAACTTTTTCAGGTAGCCTTGGATGTTATTCCTGTTCGCCGTTGCGGCGTTTGCGGCGCAGCGGGATGCCGTGGGCGCCGTATTTTTGCGGCACGATGCCGCTGCGGGCGAGCAGCATGAGTGCGCCGAGCAGCATCATGCCGAGCGCGGCCAGCGGGGCAGTGTTGATAAACATTTGGTTGCGCAGATAAACCGCGGCGCCGATATACATCAGCATGGGGCCGTGCACGATACTTTGGGTGTTGATGCCGTCGAGCAGCAGTAGGGCAAGGCCGCCCAACACCAGCGCGAGAGCCAGCAGCGTGGCGGTGGTGGGCAGGATGTCGGTGCTGCTGAGAAACCAAACGGCGCCGAAAATAATCAGCACGATGGGGAGGAAAAGGGAGGATTGTTTCATAAGGGCTCCTGCTGAAGGTGGGGCTACCTGAAATCTGGCGGCATGGCGCTTTCAGGTAGCCTTTAATCGGACACACAAGCAACTCAGCGGTTTTTCAACAGCCGCTGTTTTTCGCGCTTCCAGTCGGCTTCTTTCATGCTTTGGCGTTTGTCGTGCTGTTTTTTACCTTTGGCCAGGCCGATGTCTATTTTGATGTAGCCGCGCCGGTAGTGCAGGTTGAGCGGCACGAGGGTGTAGCCGCTGCGTTCCACCTTGCCGATCAGCTTGTTGATTTCACTCTGTTTGAGCAACAGCTTGCGCTGGCGCACCGGATCGGGCTTAACGTGGGTGGAGGCGGTGGGCAGCGCGGTGATGTGGCAGCCCACTAGGTAAAACGCGTCTTTTTTCCAGTGGATATAGCTTTCTTTCAGCTGCACGCGGCCGGCGCGCACGGCTTTCACTTCCCAGCCGTCGAGCACCAATCCGGCCTCGAGCTGGTCTTCGATAAAATAATCGTGAAAGGCTTTTTTATTGTTGGCGATACTCATGATGCTTTGCCGTTTCGTTACAGAAAGCGGATTTTAACAGCAAACCGCGCCGCTGAACATTCGCCCGGCTCTGCCCGGCCAATGGCTTGGGCAGGCAGATATAGTGAATGGAAATAAGAATGCTACTGCGTTGGCTCCTTATTTAATCCGCGATACTTTCAGGTAGCCCTCTGCCGCCGTGCTACAATCTGCCTGTTTGAAATCAAACCCCGCCAAGGAGACCGCCATGAAGCTCTATATCTACGACCACTGCCCCTTCTGCGTACGCGCCCGCATGATTTTCGGCCTGCGCAACGTGCCGGTGGAAGAAATCATTTTGCCAAACGACGACGAAGCTACGCCCATCGGACTAATCGGCGCCAAACAAGTGCCCATCCTGCAAAAACCGGACGGCAGCCACATGGGCGAGAGCCTCGATATCGTGCGCTATATAGACGAATTCGCCGGCCAAGCCCGATTGGATGAAACCATCCGCCCTGCCGTGCAGGCTTGGTTCGACCAAGTAAACAAATACTACAACCATCTGGTGATGCCGCGCGAAGTGCGCCTCGAGCCGCCCCTGCCCGAATTCGCCACCGCCGAAGCCATTGCCTACTTCGTGCAGAAAAAAGAGCAAAACATCGGCAGCTTCGAGCAAAACCTGGCCGAAACCAACACCTATCTCGAGCGCATCCATCTCGCCCTGCCCGAGCTGGCCGCACTGTTGGGCGAACAGCCTTATCTCAACGGCAGCGCCCCCGGCATGGAAGACATCATCATCTTCCCCGTGTTGCGCAACCTCACCTTGGTGAAAGGCATCGCCTTCCCCGCCAAGTTGCAGGCCTATATCGAACGCCTGTCGGCCGAGAGTAAAGTGCCGCTCTATTCCGAGCGCGCCCTATAGCCATGAACACCCTGTCCGGCCACGCCCGAGAAGCCGCCGCCCGCACTAGGCTGCAACGCAGCCGCCGCCAGGCAGGCGGCCTGCTGCTGGCTGCCGTATTGCTGTTTATCGTTTCCGCGCTGTTTGTGCAGCGCCACCCCGCGCTGGGCTACCTGAAAGCCTTCGCCGAAGCCGCCACCGTCGGCGCGCTGGCCGACTGGTTTGCCGTAACCGCCCTCTTCCGCCATCCGCTCGGTCTCAAAATCCCCCACACCGCCATCCTGCCGCGCAACCAAAACCGTATTGCCGACGAGCTCGGCCGCTTCATCGAAACCAACTTCCTGCCCGAGCGCCCTATCGCCATCCGCATCTACCGCCTGCGCATCGCCGAAAAACTGCGCCGCTGGCTGGCCCGCAGCAGCACCCGCCAAGAATGGCTGCCCGCCCTCGCCCGCCAAATCCCCGCCGCCCTGCAAACCATCCCGCCACAAGAAGCCGCCCGTCTCGGCACCACCTTTTTAGCCACACACGGCAGCGGCAAACAACTCGGCACCGCCCTCTCCCAAGCCCTGCTCCTGCTCGAACAACAAGGGCTACCTGAAAACCTGCAAACCGCCCTGCTCGGTCAAATCCGCCATTGGATCAAACAGCCCGACACCCGCGTTTTGCTCGAAGAAAACCTCCGCGCCTGGGCGGAAAAAATCGAAACCAGCCAGCCCGACACCTGGGACAAACTCAAAGCCCAGCTGCGCGGCCGCCTCGTTGGCCAAATCGACAGCTGGGTGGCGCAAAAAGCCCTCGACTGGGCCGACAACTACCTCGAAGCCGCCCTCACCAGCCCGCAGCACGAGCTGCGCACCGCCTTCCGCCGCCAATACCGTGCCCTCGCCCAAGAGCTCGCCACATCAGAAGCCTGGCAGCGCAAACTCGCCCTGGCCAAACGCCGCCTGGCCGACTCTCCCGAGCTGCAACAGCAAATCGCCCAACTGTGGCAAAGCCTTACCACCCGCCTTACCGCCGATGCCCAACGCCCCGATTCCGCCACCGCCCGTCGGCTGAACAGCCTGCTCACCTACCTGCTGCAACAACACGCCGCCACCCCGCAGCAGCTGCGCCGCCTCAACGTGCGCCTCGCCCTGCTCGCCCGCAGCCTGGTGCGCCGCCACCGCCACGCTGCCGCCGAATTCATCGCCGACAAAGTAAAAAGCTGGGACAGCCGCCAAATGAGCGACAAACTCGAACTTTCCATCGGCCGCGATTTGCAGTTTATCCGCATCAACGGCACCTTGGTCGGCGGCCTGGTCGGCCTGCTGATTTACACCCTCAGCCAATGGCTGCCCGCACTGTAGGCCGGGTTCGGCTGCAAAAGGCTACCTGAAAAACACACGAAGCCCGTTTCTGCGCCGCCCAAACCAATTATCCCTTCGATAAACATGTAATGCCATAGAAAGGAACCGTCATGATCCTCACCCGCCAGCAAGCCCTCGATATTTTCCGCCGCCGCGTTTCCACCCGCTACTACGACCCCGCACGCAAAATCAGCGCCGAAGATTTCGCCGCCATCCTCGATTTCGGCCGCCTCTCGCCCAGCTCCGTCGGCTCCGAACCGCGGAAGTTCCTGGTGATACAAAACCAAGGGCTACGCGAAAAAATCAAGCCCGTGGCCTGGGGCATGCAAAGCAGCATTACCGAAGCCAGCCACCTAGTGATCCTGCTGGCGAAAAAACACGCCCGCTACGACACTCCCTTTTTCAGCGAGCTGATGGAGCGGCGCGGCTTCACCCCCGAGCAGCGCGCCGCCGCCCTCGAGCGCTACCGCAACTTCCAAACCCACGACATCGCCATCGCCGACGACGAACGCGCACTATTCGACTGGGCGAGCAAACAAAGCTACATCGCCCTAGCCAATATGCTCACCGGCGCCGCCATGCTCGGCATCGATTCCTGCGCCGTGGAGGGCATGGACTACGCCGCCGTGGAGCACATCCTCGCCCAAGCCGGGCTGCTCGACCCCGCCGAATACGGCGTGTCCGTGGCCGCCACCTTCGGCTACCGCGCCCGCGATATTCAGCCCAAACCACGCCGCGATGCCGCCGAAACCGTGGTTTGGGTGGAATAGAGCAGGCAGATGAGCCGATAGTTTCAGCTTCACAGAAGCTCACACCGCCCGCTTTCAGGTAGCCCCTATATGCCAACAGGCTACCTGAAACCGCCTGCCCGAGAAAAACCATGCCCCAAACCCTCCAAAGCCAATTCAACGCCGTATCCGAACAATACGACGGCCAGCGCCGCGCTCTCATCCCTTGTTTCGACCTCTTCTACCAAACCGCTGCCGAGCTCGCCGCAGCCGTGCCCAACGTGCGCCATGTGCTCGACCTCGGCGCGGGCACCGGCCTAATGAGCGCCTTCGTGCACACACGCTGCCCCCAGGCCGAATTCATCCTGGCCGACATCTCCATGCAGATGCTCGCCAAAGCGCAAGAACGCTTCTGCGGCCTGCCAAATTTCCACTTTATCGAACAAGACCTCACCCGGCTCGCACCCGGTGGCGGGCTACCTGAAAACGGCTTCAACCTCATCGTCTCCGCCCTCGCCATCCACCACCTCGACAACCCGCAAAAGCAAACCCTGTTCCGCCAAATCGCCCGCCTGCTCTCCCCGCGCGGCCGCTTCATCAACGCCGACCAAGTGCTGAGCGAAACCGAAGCCGCCGAAGCTGCCTACACCAAACACTGGCGGCAGCACGTAACCGCCCATCCCGATTTATCCGCCGAAGCCAAAGCCGCCGCATTCGAACGCATCAAACTCGACCGCATGGCCACCCTATCCGACCAATTCCAATGGCTCACCGCCGCCGGCCTGCCGCCCACGCTCTATTTCCAGCACTACAATTTCGTAGTGTTCGCCGCCGACAAACCCCAAGATTAAAAATGCCACCTCCGCCGTGCGGCAACCCGCTTTCAGGTAGCCTGTTTTTCAGGTAGCCTCTAATAAAGTAGCTAAAAAACCAAACACACAGGATATTTATGCACACACACTCTTTACGCCCGCACCTGCAGCTCCTCGGCATGGCCTTGCTGTGGGGTGCAAACTGGTCGTGGGGCAGAGCCGTGGTTCAATCCATGCCCCCGCTCACGGCTGCCACGCTGCGTTTTATACTGGCCGCCATCCTGTTGGTGGGCTGGCTGTTACTGAAAGAAGGCACGCGCCCGCTGCTCCGGCTCACCCTGCGCCAATGGGCGGGTTTGGCCGCGGCTGCGGCGTTCGGCGTATGCAGCTATGCCGTGTTTTTCATGCAGGCGCTGCAATACGTTCCCGCCGGCAAGGCCGCCACCGTGGTGGCACTCAACCCCATTCCGACGCTGCTGCTGGCCGCCGTGCTGTTTAAAGAACGGCTCAATGGCGGCATAATAATCGGTATGGCCTTGGCCGTGTTCGGCGCACTCACCGCCATCGCGCGTGGCAACCCCCTATCTATATTGGCCGGCGGCCTCGGCACGGGCGAATACCTGCTGCTCACCACCGTGCTGTGCTGGACAGGCTACGCCCTCATCGGCCGCGTTTTGCTACAAGGCATCAGCCCCCTCCTCACCACCGCCACCACCGTAGCCATCGGCGCACTGATGCTGCTGTTTCTAACCGCGCTTTACGAAGGCGGCGCGTTCATCCACAGCCTGCAGCACACGCCCGCCCGGGTATGGCTGCTGCTGGCCGCCATGTCTTTCGGCGCCACCATGCTGGCCTATCTTTGGTATTTCGACGGCATCCGCCAGCTCGGTGTCGGCACGGCTTCGGCCTACATGGCACTCGTGCCAGTGTTCGGCATCGCCATCGCCACCTTTTGGCTGCACGAGCCACCGCACGTTTCATTATTGATTGGCGGCGCAGCCGTGGTGGCCGGGATGAGCCTGATGAACTTCGCCAAACGCGCGAAACGGTAATAAAACATTTCAGGTAGCCCCATCCAAGGCTACCTGAAAAAAGGAAATACCATGTCCGCCCCTATCCACCTCTACCGCCCGCTCCACACCCTCAAACCCTTCGGCAGCAATATCTGGATTGCCGACGGCGGCATCGTGCACATGGCCTTTCCGCTCGGCTTGAGCATTCCCTTCAGCACCCGAATGACGGTTATCCGCCTCGCCGATGGCGGCCTCTGGTGCCACTCTCCCATCGAGCCGAACCCAGAACTGTTATCCCAAATCAACGCACTGGGCGAAGTGCGCCACCTCGTCTCGCCCAACCGCATCCACTACGCCCACATCCCCGCCTGGCAACAACACTACCCCCAAGCTACCGCCTGGGCCAGCCTCGGCGTACGCGAACGCGCCGCCGCCCAACGCATCGCCGTATCCTTCGATGACGATTTGGGCCCCAGCGCCCCGCCCAAATGGGCAGACGACATTGCCCAGCTTCCCTTCCTCGGCAGCTCGGTTATGACTGAAACCGTATTCTTCCACCGTGCCAGCCGCACCCTGATCCTCACCGACCTCATCGAAAACTTCGAGCCCAACAAATTCCCCAGCCGCTTCTGGGCGCAGGTAATGAAATGGGTCGGCATTGCCGAGCCCGACGGCAAAACCCCGCCCGACTGGCGCGCCACCTTCCGCAACCGCGCCGCCGCCCGCGAGAGCCTGGCGCAAATACTCGCCTGGCAGCCCGACAAAATCATCCTCGCCCACGGCCGCTGCTACGAAACCAACGGCACCGCCGAACTGCGCCGCGCCTTCCGCTGGCTCCAGCCGAATCAATCCAAATAGTCGCCACCAGGAGTGAAGTAAGGCACCATATCCATCTGATTTACAAAAAAGATAAAGGCTACCTGAACTTTCAGGTAGTCTTTTACATAAACAGCAAAAACCGGCCAACCGGCCGGTTTTTCTTTCCTATCAGCGGATAGTGTTGCCGATGCGCGAAGTGTCGCCCACGTTCATCCACACGAAAAACGCTTTGCCCACAATCAGCTTGTCGTCCACAAAGCCCCAGTAGCGCGAATCGGCGCTGCTGTCGCGGTTGTCGCCCATGGCGAAATATTTGCCCTCCGGTACGGTGCATTTAAAGCCACTGCCGTCTGCTTCGTATTCGCAATTTTCGCGCAAGCCGCTTTGGTAGCCGTTTGCAGCAAAATTATTGGCGGATTCGGCCAAGAAGGGGATGGAAACCGTGGGCGCATTTTCATTTTTCAGCACATCGAAATGGCGGCCTTCCCAATCGGCGGAAAAGCGGGAGGCTTCCAAAATCCGTTCCGGTTTGTAATCATTGGGATATTGGTAGCTGCCCACCAAACTATCCTGCTCGGTTTTGCCGTTTACCGTCAGCACCTTATCGCGGTATTCCACCACATCGCCCGGCAGGCCGACAATGCGCTTGATGTAGTTGGTGTCCGGCTCCACCGGATAATTGAACACCACCACATCGCCGCGCTGCACCTGCCCCACCGGAATCAGCACATTGTTCAACACCGGCACGCGGATGCCGTAGCTAAACTTATTCACCAGCACAAAGTCGCCCTTCACCAGCCCAGGCCGCATCGAGCTGGAGGGAATCTGAAACGGCTCGGCCACAAAAGTGCGCAGCACAAACACCACCAAAATCAGCGGGAAGAAGCTGCCCATATAATCGCGGAAATGGTTGTCGTCTTGCTCCGCTGCTTCAGCGTGATCAGTCAGTTGCCTGCGCTGTTTGCGTGCCGCGCGCGCCCACAGCCATACCGCGCCGGTAAACAGCACCAGCAGCAGCAGCACCGCCGTGAGGCTCATCAGCTTGGCCAAGAGGCCGAACGAGCCCACCATCATCAGGAGATAACCCCATTGCAGGCCGCCGCTCCATTCGCCGTTTTCCTGCCGCGTTTTACCGCTCACGGCAAACAGCGCGATGCCGGCCACCACAGCGGCGACGGCGGCATAAAGGATTGTATTGGATTGTTCCACTTTTATATTTTCCCGTTTGAAATAAAATTCGATCAGTTTCAGGCTACCTGAAAATCAAAAACCGCAAAGAAGCGTCGGCAACACCCGTGCCTTATCCGCCCGCACAGCCTGCCGCACCATGCGGCAGCAGCCACACAAACAGCACCCATGCCGCCAACACCACCGCAATCAGCAGCCGTGCCCAAAGCGTGCGCAAGATTTTGGCCGGGCGCCAGCAAAAAACAGTAAACACCAGCAGGCTGACCGCCATCAGCGCATAAAACGCCAACTTGGCCGAACTGGCGCACGGCTGCCAGCCGTCCATATGTAGCACGGCCAGAATAATCCAAGCCAAACCGTGCGCCGTCCATGCCGCCAGTGTGGCCACGCAGCGGACTAAAATGTCGATACCTTTGTTTTCCATAATAAATGTGTGTTCCAGTAGGAGTTTATTACCGATTACCTTAGCCTATTGAGACAGGCTAACTTTGAGAAGCCGACAATTAATTCAAATAGCATCTAAGCAAACCACTCCGCCTTATGAGCCAAACTGCGCCATAAGTGCTAGCCAACCCAACAAAAAGGCTGCAATCATTAAAAATGGTGTTGCACACATTAGAATGGTCAAGTAGGTTCGCAGCCTTCGCCCTTCCCACAGTGTCAGGGGGGTGAGTGGCAGCACCAACATCCCTAACATCCCAAATAAAGCTACACTTTCCGCCAATTTTTTCGACATAGGAATAGCGGAAAACAATAGCGGTATCCACACCGGCGCAGTCAGCCCAAAAAAGGAACACACCCAGCGCAGCTTACAATGGCTTACCGGCGGCTCAGGCGGAAGTTTCTTAATTCGAATTTTCACCATAAACACACTCCCGATTTCAGGCTACCTGAAGACCAAGCCGCTATTTCACAAACAGCCGCTTATACGCCATATGGCTTTCAATATTGGCTTTGGCATCTTTTTCATCCCACACCTGCAATTCCCAAGGGTAGTAAAAATTACTGCCGTTTTTGAAATAAACGTGGATGCCGATATAGCCTTCCGTATCGCGCAGATACCAATTCTTCAAACCGTACTCAGCTTTCCAGCTATCCAGCCTTCCTATGATTTCCGTCACGCTATCGGAAGGCAGGATCACGCGTGCGCCGAAAATATCGTTCAGGATATTGTTTACGGGATATTGGTTGTCCCGCGCCAGATAGCGGCTGATTTTGTCGTGGATGCTTTCGGCGGTTTTCACTCGGTAGAAAAAATCAATACCGCGCGTATCAGCAAAGGCCAGATAATCGTTAATCGCCTCGTGCAGGTTCAGACGGTAGGACAAAATGTGCTCAACCGGCACGTTTTTCAGGGTGTGCGACAGATTAAGTTTCTGCACCTTGCCCGTTTCAAAATAATCCTGAGAATACTGCGCATGAATGCGGTTGATTTCGCAGATGAGGCGTTCGGTTTTTTGGATGTGTGTTTCCATAATCATCCTAATTTTTCAGGTAGCCTGAATGCGGCTACTTATCGCCCACCTGCAAAATCGCCAAGAATGCGCTCTGCGGAATTTCCACGTTGCCCACCTGCTTCATGCGCTTCTTACCGGCCTTTTGTTTTTCCAGCAGTTTCTTCTTACGCGTAATGTCGCCGCCATAACATTTGGCCAATACGTTTTTGCGCAGCGCCTTCACGTTTTCGCGGGCGATAATCTGGCTGCCGATGGCGGCCTGCACGGCGATATCGAACATTTGGCGCGGAATCAGTTCGCGCATTTTCGCTGCCAGCTCACGGCCACGGTGTACGGCGTTTTGGCGGTGCACAATCAGGCTGAGCGCATCCACTTTGTCGCCGTTCACCATAATATCTAGTTTCACCAAATTGGCGGCACGGAACTCTTTGAAATGGTAGTCCAGCGAAGCATAGCCGCGCGAGGTGGATTTGAGTTTGTCGAAAAAGTCCATCACCACTTCGTTCATCGGCAAATCATAGGTGAGCATCACCTGGCGGCCGAGATACTGCATATTGATTTGCACGCCGCGCTTCTGGTTGCATAGCGTCATCACGTTGCCCACGTATTCCTGCGGCACCAGGATGGTGGCGGTGATAATCGGCTCCAAAATGGATTCCACCGTGGCCAAATCCGGCAGTTTGGACGGATTTTCCACTTCGATATGCTCGCCAGTCTTCAAAATCACTTCATACACCACGGTCGGCGCGGTGGTAATCAAGTCCATATCGAACTCGCGCTCTAAGCGTTCCTGCACGATTTCCAAGTGCAAGAGGCCGAGAAAGCCGCAGCGGAAGCCGAAGCCGAGCGCTTGAGACACTTCCGGCTCGAATTTTAATGAGGCATCATTGAGTTGCAGTTTTTCCAGCGCATCACGCAGGGCTTCGTAGTCGTGGCTTTCCACCGGATAGAGGCCGGCAAACACCTGGCTTTGCACTTCTTTGAAGCCGGGCAGCGGCTCGGAAGCGGGATTTTGCACCAGCGTTACCGTATCGCCTACTTTGGCTTGGCCGAGCTCTTTCACACCGGTAATCAAAAAGCCCACTTCGCCCGCTTTAAGCTCTTGTCTGTTCACTGATTTGGGTGTAAACACACCGAGCTGCTCCACTTGGCTTTCGGCCTTGGTGGACATAAAGCGCACTTTGTCCTTCAGTTTCAGCCGGCCATTTTTCACGCGGATCAGCATCACCACGCCAACATAGTTGTCGAACCACGAATCGATAATTACAGCTTGCAGCGGCGCGTTTTCGTCGCCTTCCGGCGCGGGGATCTTGGCTACGATTTCTTCCAGCACATCTTCCACGCCCAGCCCGGATTTGGCCGAGCAGGTTACCGCGCCCACCGCATCAATGCCGACGATATCTTCGATTTCCTGCGCCACGCGGTCGGGATCGGCGGCGGGCAAGTCGATTTTGTTCAGCACGGGCACGACTTCCACGCCCAAATCAATCGCGGTGTAGCAGTTGGCCACGGTTTGCGCTTCCACGCCCTGCGACGCGTCCACCACCAAGAGCGCGCCTTCGCAGGCGGACAGACTGCGCGACACTTCATAGGAAAAGTCCACGTGTCCCGGGGTGTCAATCAGGTTCAGCAGGTAGGTTTCGCCGTTTCTGGCTTTGTAGTTCAGCGCGGCGGTTTGCGCCTTAATCGTGATGCCGCGCTCTTTTTCGATGTCCATGCTGTCCAAAACCTGCGAACTCATTTCGCGGTTTTCCAAGCCGCCGCAGTGTTGGATGAAGCGGTCGGCGAGCGTGGATTTACCGTGGTCAATATGGGCGATGATGGAGAAATTGCGGATATTGTTCATATTTTGGCAAAAAAGTAAGCGGTCGTGATGGTAGGCAAAAGCATCAGTTTGGCCGATAAGGGCTACCTGAAAAGCGGAGCTTCAGCAAAGTTAAAACAGGGGTGGCAACACAGCAAGCTGTGCCGAAACCAAACTGCGTATTCTAGCCGAAAACGCTTGAAGCTGCCCGACAATTTGCGCGCCCTCCGGCTTGACCCAACACAAGCCAAAAGCGCAAGC
>CAUPYH010000020.1:0-27787 GCA_963515595.1 uncultured Eikenella sp.
ACTTATTTTTAATGTCTGAATCATTTATCATTCTAATTTCCTAACATATTTTTTCGGTTTTCGGGCATTTGCCTTGTCTTTTGGCTTCCTGCTCAATTAGGTCATCAAAAGGTAGCCTTTGAACTTTTACATTGGGGTTTTGGGTAATCCGTGGGTCAATCTTTGTCCGTATATCTGCAATAATCAATAATGGCTTATCGAGGGACATAAGAACTCAAGAAAGGCTACCTGAAAACGAAGCGCAGCGGAGTTTCTGCGAAGCTAAAACGAAGCGCAGCGGAGTTTCTGCGAAGCTAAAACGAAGCGCAGCGGAGTTTCTGCGAAGCTAAAAAGATGCGATGGTTTCAGCTAGCTTTCAAGGCTTAAACGGCAGGCCGAAGTGGCTGTAGCTGCGTTCGGTGGCGACGCGGCCGCGCGGGGTGCGCTGGAGGAAGCCTTGCTGGATGAGGTAGGGCTCGATCACGTCTTCGATGGTGTCGGGGCTTTCGCCGATGGCGGCGGCGATGTTGTCCAGGCCGACGGGGCCGCCGGCAAATTTGTGCAGCACGGCTTCGAGGAATTTGCGGTCCATCATGTCGAGGCCTTCATTGTCCACATCGAGCATTTGCAGGGCGGCATCGGCCAGGGCAGCATCCACGCGGCCGTTGCTTTTCACTTCGGCGTAGTCGCGCACGCGGCGCAGCAGGCGGTTGGCGATGCGCGGGGTGCCGCGGCTGCGGCGGGCGATTTCGAAGGCACCGGTGTCGTCAAGGCTCATTTGCAGCAGGCCGGCGGAGCGGGACACGATGGTGGCGAGGTCGGCACTACTGTAAAACTCGAGGCGGGAGACGATGCCGAAGCGGTCGCGCAGGGGATTGGTGAGCATACCGGCGCGGGTGGTGGCGCCGACGAGGGTGAAGGGGGGCAGGTCGATTTTCACGCTGCGGGCGGCGGGGCCTTCGCCGATCATGATGTCGAGCTGGTAGTCTTCGAGGGCGGGGTAGAGGATTTCTTCCACCACGGGGCTGAGGCGGTGGATTTCGTCGATAAATAGTACGTCGTGCGGCTCGAGGTTGGTGAGCAGGGCGGCGAGGTCGCCGGCGCGCTCGAGCACGGGGCCGCTGGTTTGGCGCAGGTTCACGCCGAGTTCTTTGGCGATGATGTGGGCGAGGGTGGTTTTGCCCAGGCCGGGCGGGCCGAACAGGAGGGTGTGGTCAAGGGCTTCACCGCGCTTTTTGGCGGCTTGGATGAAGATGCCGAGCTGCTCTTTGGTTTTGGCCTGGCCGATGTAGTCGGCGAGGGTTTTGGGGCGCAGGGCACGTTCGAGCTGCTCTTCCTGGCTGGAAACCTGTCGGGCGGTAATGAGGCGTTCTGGTTCGGCGGCGGTGAGGGAATCGGTGTGGAGCATGATGGGGAATGGGGTTTTAGGTAGCCTTAGTGGGTTAATTTGATTGCGGTTTTGTTTGGTCCTTACAGCAGAGCTGCCTTGGTTTTGACAATTAGCTTCGCAGAAACTTCGCTTCGCTTCGTTTTAGCTTCACAGAAACTCCGCTTTGCTTCGTTTTCAGGTAGCCTTTTTGGGAGGCGGGGGACAGCAGGTGGGGCTACCTGAAAGTGGCATTGCTGCGTCCAGTTGCATTTTAGCGAAATTTGTTCGGGCTTGCCGTTTGCCTTGCCGGCGCTCAGTTCGTTTGCTTTCAGGTAGCCTGTTGGGCGAGGAAAGCTTCGATTGAGCCGGGCTGGCGCCGGCTGTTTTCCAGCCATTCCGGCAGCCATTCGGTGATGCATTCGCCGGTGCGGCGGATGAAGGTGCCGGGTTGGGGTTCGTCGATATATTCTTGCTGGCGGACGAGGACGAGCGGGGTTTCGCTGCCGGGCTGCTTTTGGGCAAAGGCAAGGGCTTCGGCATGGGTGGCGAAGGCATGGAAGTAGTCGTCGCCTTCATATAAATCGGGGGCGCCACGCTCGGGATGGCACCACACGCGGTATTCGAGCACGTCGTCGTAGAAATAGCCGCCGCCGGAATGGCAGAGGGCAGGGTAGGTGCCGACTTTTTCTGGATAGGCGGCGGACGGGTAGGGCGGCTGGCTCATTTTGTGCAACGCTTGCTTGGAAAATAATCAGAAGGCTACCTGAAACGGCAGCCTTCTGTTGCTGGGCTAGGGAGCGGATGCGCCCTTCGGTGGGGCGGAAGCAGCCGAGGCGGCGGCCGGTACGGATGCCGGCGTGGCCGGGGCACTGGAATCGGCTGGCAGGGAGCTGTCGGGCAGCAGGTTTTCATCGGCTTGCGATTCGATGCGTTTGCCGTTCATGCTGAAGGTTTTGTTGCGCACGACGATGTGGGTGCTCACGATTTGGTTGCCGTCGATTTTCAGGTAGCCTTGCCGCGCCATGCTTTCGAGCACGCTATCGAGCCACAGGCGCACGGCTTCTTTGATTTCGTGGTCGGCATCGGGTAGGGATGGATCGACGCTGATGTAGTTTTTGGCTTGAGCGGCGGTGAGCCGTTCGATCACTTGCTGCGGCGCGGCGATGTGGAAATCGGCGTCGGTTTTGGCGAGCAGATTGTCGATATCGTTCAAATCGGCAGCGGTAAGGCCGCTGAATTTGAGTTCACCGTTGCCGCTGATCATGCCTTGCGGGGTGGTGAGATCGAACTGTTTGAGCCGGATAACGGGATCGTTGGTAAACAGGCCGGCCGCTTCATTGCGCAGGGCGGCAAGCAGGGCTTCGCGCATTTGCTCGTCACTGAGGCGCTGGGTAATGAGCTGGTCGCGGCGGGTTTTGAGCGCGGCGAGGCTTTCGGCATCGAGGTGTTCGGCGCTCACATGGATGGCCAGCGGGCCGTAGTTGTCGCTGCCGTAGTTGAGCTTGGCAAAGCCGAATTTGCCTTCGGTGTTCACCCAGCGGCCGTCTTGATCCATGCCGGTTTCGATTTGCAGATCGTTGAGGGTGATTTTGGCAGGCGGCACTTGGCCATAGGGGTTGATGAAGCTGCCGATTTGCAGGTCGGACACCATGTTCAGCACATCGTTGAGGCGGATGTCGTAGTTGATGCTGTCTTTCCATTCCACTTCCACCTGGCCGAGGGTGAGCTTGCTGCTGCCCAGGGCAAGGTTGTGGCTGCCTTCGCGGGTTTCGGTGTGCAGCTGGAGGTTTTTGTAGGAAACGCTGCCTTTGTCGGCCAGGGTGATGGTGAGGCCGGGATTGTTCAGGCTGCTTTGGTATGCAGTGAAGTATTTGGCGTAGTCGGTGCTGCCTTCGAGGCCTTGCCAATTAATGGCAATGCCGGAGAGCTCTTGATATTTGAAAGCGGGCACCTGCCAAGTGAGGCGGCCGTTGCCGTTGAGTTGGATCACGTTGCGCAGGTTGGCAGGGGCTTGGCTACCGAAGAAGCGCTGCAGTATTTCGCGGCTTTCGGGCTGGAAAACGAATTCGGTATTTACCACGGCACGCACAGGCATGCTGCCGTTGGCAAACAGGCTGTGTTTGATGTTGCTCTCCAGCGTAATGGGCTGGGTGAGGATGGTTTTAATGTTGTCGGGCAGTTTGTCTTGCAGCTGCGCCAGGAAGGTGGGCTTGAAGCGCACCACGGTGGTTTCGTGCGAACTGAACCAGCCGCGCTCGTAGCGGCGGGATTCGACTTGCAAGAAGGATGTGTGGCTTAGGATTTCATGCTGTTTGTTCAGGCTCTGTTCGGCTTTGATGCCGAGATAGTAGGGCGCGCCGAGGAATAGGGCGGCCAGCAGCAGGATGAGGCCGGAGAACAGCCAAAGGAGTTTTTTCATGCAACAACCAAAATGCGTGATATTAGGAAAGCGCAAGGATAACACCAAAACGGGGCACTGTCTTGGTGCTGGGCAAGCAAGAGGCTACCTGAAAACGGATTTTTACTTTCGTTAAAATTGTTTTCAGGTAGCCTGTGTGCCCTTAACGGGCTAAATCGGGCGGGAAATTAGGCGCCGGTGCCGCTTAGGGCGTTAATGCTGTAACCACCGTCCACGTAGGTGATTTCGCCGGTGATGCCGGAGGAGAGGTCGGACAGCAGGAAGGCGGCAGTGTTGCCAACTTCTTCGATGGTTACGTTGCGGCGCAGCGGGTTTTGCGAAGCAACGTGGTTGAGCAGGCGGCCGAAATCGGCAATGCCGGCGGCAGCCAAGGTTTTAATCGGGCCGGCGGAAATGCCGTTGCAGCGGATGCCTTCGGGGCCGACGCAGGCGGCAGTGAAGCGGATAGCGGCTTCCAAGCTGGCTTTGGCCATGCCCATTACGTTGTAGTTAGGTATGGCACGCACGGCGCCCAGATAAGTAAGCGCAAGGATGGCGCTGTTGCGGTTGCGCATCATCGGGCGGGCGGCTTTGGCCAGCGCGGGCAGGCTGTAGGCAGAGACATCGTGTGAAATTTCAAAGGCTTCTCGGCTGATGCTGTCTAAGAAATCGCCGCTAAGGGCTTCTTTGGGCGAGAAGGCGATAGCGTGCACCAGGCCGTCGAGACCATCCCATTTTTTGCCCAGGTCGGCAAATACTTGTTCAATTTCAGCATCATTTTGCACATCGCAGCGGAATACCAAATCGGAGCCGAAGTCGGCCGCCATTTTGCGCACGCGCTCTTCCAATTTGTCTACCACATAGGTAAACGCCAGCTCAGCGCCTTGTTCACGGCAGGCTTTGGCGATGCCGTAGGCAATGGAACGCTCGGAAATCATGCCGGTAATCAGGATTTTTTTGCCTTGCAAAAAGCCCATTTTTCTTGTCCTCGGGGAAGTTGTCTGTGTGCAGGCTGTTTGGTTTTCAGGTAGCCTGCGCCCAAAAGCGGGGCATTATAGCTTAATTTAAGGTGCCAGAGTAAATCCGGCGCTGTTTTGCGCGTGGTGCAAATAGCCGAAACCCGCTGTTTTCGGCAGCGGGCTTCAACTTTTCGGTTTTGAGTATTGGGATGTTAAGCAATTGGTTTCGCTAGGCGCACTCCTGTGGAATTGGGTAGATATAGCTTTTTCCGCTATGCCCCGTTAGAAAGGGGTGTGGCTATTATACACAAACGATAATTGTTATCAATATTTAAATAGAAAATATTTTTATCAATACGCATGGGTGCAATTTATTTTCACAATCCTAGCAACAGGCAATACGAGCGACCGCCCAGCCGTTATATAATGCCGCCCGACTTTCGTTTTCAATCCTTTAACGCCATGAACACAGCGCACTCCACCGTTTCCGCACAACTGTTACACGCCAACCAACTGGGCACAGACGAAATCGCCCTTGCTTTATCTGCCATTTCCGCCCATCAAGTAGACTATGCCGACATCTACTGCCAGCGCACCGCTTATGAAAGCTGGCATTTGGAAGAGGGCATGGTGAAATCCGGCAGTTTTCAGATTGATCAAGGTGTGGGCGTGCGGGCAGTGTCGGGCGAGAAAACGGCGTTTGCCTATGCCGACAGCCTAAGCCCGGCCGTATTGCGGCAGGCGGCAGAAGCGGTACGCACCATCGGCGCGGCGGGGCAGGAGCGGCAGGTTAAGCTGGCTGGTTCAGCCAGCCGCCAGCAGGTTGCACTCTACACACCGGACAACCCGATTCCCGGCTTAGACTCTGCAGCCAAAGTGGCGCTGCTCAACCGTGTGGAACAGCTTGCCAAAGCTGCCGATCCACGGATTGTGCAAGTGATGGCCGGGCTGACTTGCGAACACGATCTAATCTATCTGGCGCGGTTAGACGGCATCACCGCTGCCGATATCCGCCCGCTGGTGCGCCTGAGCATTACCGTGGTGGCCAAGCAGGGCGAGCGGCGCGAAGTGGGCAGCTTTGGCGGCGGCGGGCGGCACGGGCTGGATTATTTCAACGAAGAGCGGCTGCACAGTTATGTGGAGGCGGCGGTAAAACAGGCCTTAGTCAACCTAGAATCGCGCCCCGCACCCGCCGGCAGCATGACCGTGGTGCTCGGCAGCGGTTGGCCGGGCGTGCTGCTGCACGAAGCCGTGGGGCACGGGCTGGAAGGCGATTTCAACCGCAAAGGCACCAGCGCGTTTGCCGGCCGTTTGGGAGAACGCGTGGCAGCCAAAGGCGTAACCGTGGTGGACCAAGGCAATATCGAGCTGCGGCGCGGCTCGCTCAATCTGGACGATGAAGGCAACGCCACCCGCCAAACCGTGCTGATTGAAGACGGCATCCTGGCCGGCTATCTGCAAGACGAAACCAATGCCCGGCTGATGGGTATGCCAGTAACCGGCAACGGCCGCCGCGAAAGCTATGCTGCCGCACCGATGCCGCGTATGACCAACACTTTCATGCAAAACGGCACCCGCGAGCCGGAAGAAATCATCGCCTCAATCGAAAAAGGCCTGTATGCCGTGAACTTCGGCGGCGGGCAGGTGGACATCACCAGCGGCAAATTCGTGTTCAGCGCCTCCGAAGCGTGGTGGGTGGAAAACGGCAAGCTGCAATACCCCGTGAAAGGTGCTACCATCATCGGCAGCGGGCCGGAAGTACTCAAACATGTAAGCATGATCGGCAACGACATGGCGCTCGACAGCGGTATCGGCGTGTGCGGTAAAGAAGGCCAGAGCGTGCCCGTGGGCGTGGGGCAGCCCACGCTGCGTATCGATGCCGGCTTAACTGTTGGTGGCAGCGAAACTGCTTGATAGACTTGTCGGCAAAGGCTACCTGAAAGGGGTTTCAGGTAGCCTTTGCTGTATCTTGCTTTTGTACTGTTAGTGCATCATCGCTTGGTATGAAGATGTATTTAATCTAAATTTCAAAACCAAAAGGCTACCTGAAAACTGTTTTTCTCGCAGGAACCCATTTTCAGGTAGCCTTTACCAATACAGAAGGCAAGACCAGAAAATAGCCCGTTGCGCCTAATGAAATAGCAATAGTTATCATGCGCACACAAGCCAATGTTTCTAATGAAATTCCTAAAAAACACACTATTAAGTGCAAAGAAAAGTAAATATTTTATCCACTGATAATCATTGGCAGATTCACTTGGCTAAACTAAGCTGCCTAACTATTTTATTTTCCTGAAATTTTCTGCTGCACACTAAAAAGAAATCGCTTACTTTTCAGGATAATTATTCGCATTAATAAGTGCGATATGAGAATTTTCGCATTAAGCTGCGTATAATCCACCAGGTTGAAACGGCAGCATATATTACTGCTGCCATTACACGCATCATTCTATTTATTCACAGGAGCAAAACAATGCAAGGCAACAAAGAAGTTATCGACTACATGAACCAACTCTTGGCCGGCGAACTTGCCGCCCGCGATCAATATTTCATCCACTCCCGCATGTACGACGAATGGGGCTACACCAAGCTCTTCGAGCGTATCGGCCACGAAATGGAAGACGAAACCGGCCACGCCGCCGATTTCATCCGCCGTATCCTGATGCTCGGCGGCACACCACAGATGGTGCCCGCTCCCGTGCGCATCGGTCGTAATGTGCGCGAAATGCTGCAATTCGATTTGGATACCGAATACGAAGTACGCGAAAACCTCAAACACGGCATCAAATTGTGCGAAGAAAAGCAAGACTATGTAACCCGTGATTTGCTGATCAATCAGCTCAAAGACACTGAAGAAGATCACGCCCACTGGCTCGAACAACAGCTGCGCCTTATCGACCTCGTTGGCGAGCAGAATTATCTGCAAAGCCAGCTGTAATACAGAGAGGAAAACGCATGAAAGGCGATCGCGAAGTTATCCGCCAGCTCAATAAAAATTTGGGCATCCTGCTCATTACCATCAACCAGTATTTCCTGCATGCCCGCATCCTGAAAAACTGGGGCTTGGGAGAGCTGGGCGGTTATTTCTACAAACAATCCATCACCGAGATGAAAGCAGCCGATGACCTGATCGAGCGCATCCTCCTGCTGGAAGGCCTGCCCAACCTGCAAGAGCTAGGCAAACTGCTGATTGGCGAAAACACCGAAGAAATCATCCGCTGCGACCTGCAAAAAGAGCAAGATAAACACCAGGCATTGGTAGAAGCCATAGCCGTGTGCGAAGAAAAGCAGGACTACGTTTCCCGCCAGCTGTTGGAAAAACAGAAAGACGAAAACGAAGAACGCCTCGACTGGCTGGAAACCCAGCTGGATCTGGTGGAAAATTTGGGCTTGCAGAACTACCTGCAACTTGGGGCGCAAGAGGACTAAAAACACTACACCACTGCCAAACTCGGCAAAGCCCTTTCCAAATAGCAACAGCCTGTACGCTTCAGCGACAGGCTGTTTTTTGTGGAATCAATCCGCTTCAAGTAGCAGGCTACCTGAAAAGTTGTTACTGAGATATATATACAGATAGTACGGAGTGGACGTAGTAGCAAGCTTTTATTCGGTGTGGATGCCTTGCCAAACGAGGACGGAATCATACTTGGATGTTTTTTGGCATACACCAGAGGATGCAATACCTGCTCGGAAGATAGGCGAAAGCGTCGGACAGCAGCAATACCCTCATTTTAAAGTTAAGACAGGCTCCAAATGATAAACAACGTTTTTCAGGTACCCTCAACGCACTAAATAGGCTGCCTGAAAAAACCGCCCCGGTAAAACGGGGCGGTTGTCGCACATCGGGTCATTAGGCGGTAGGTGGCGCCAGCATAAGTATCGGATCGGAAACGGTGGCAACCGGCGTGCCGGAGGCAGTACCTTCAGTGTGTCCGAACGCAGCCATGGCGTGGATCAAACTCAGGCTCTGGCGCGCTCCCTCACCGGAGTTAACGACCAAGGGTTTGCTACGTCGGCTGCCGTGGCTGGCACCTGTGGCAGCACGTCGATCAGGATGCTGTGGCAGTGCTTCCGGTATACCTGTATCGGCAGCTAGCGGTCGGGTACGGCGGCTGCCATAACGCGCCCCGGTGGCGGCACGGCGGTTGGTCGGAGGTTTGGGCAATATCGGAGTTTCAGGCAGCCCCGGGTTATCCGGATTGGTCGGATTAATCGGGGTTTCGGGCAACCCCGGGTTGTCCGGATTAGTCGGATTAATCGGGGTTTCAGGCAGCTTCGGGTTGTCCGGATTAGTCGGATTAATCGGAGTTTCGGCCAACCCCGGGTTATCCGGATTGGCCGGATTGGTCGGATTAATCGGGGTTTCAGGCAACCCCGGGTTATCCGGATTGGTCGGATTAATCAGAGTTTCAGGCAGCCCCGGATTGTCCGGATTAGTTGGGGTTTCTGGTTGTCCGGCGGGCAGGTTCAATCCGAGCGTGCCGTTGGCGAAGTTACGCACGGTAATGCCGCTCTGCCAGCCGTCTACGGCAACATGCAGTTCGCTGCCGGTTCGGCTCAGGCTGAAACGGCCGCTGCGCCAGCCGCCATCTTGCCGCTGCCAAGTTAGGCCGTCCAATGCCGTGCCGTCAATCACAATGCGGCCTTGGCCGTCTTCATCGTCAATCGTATCGATATCGTTGCCGTATTTCAGGTCGGCCTCATTGAACAGGTACGTGTCGAAGCCGGTGCCGCCATACAGCGTATCGCTGCCCCGGCCGCCGATCAGCGTGTCTGTTCCGCCGCCGCCATACAGGGTGTCGTTATCGTCGCCGCCGTCCAGATAATCGTCTCCGACAACAGACGGATCCCGGTTGTCATCTCCCCACAAAATATCGTTACCGGCTTCACCGTAAAGGAAATCGTTGCCGTCTTGGCCGATAATCAGATCGTTGCCGTATCCGCCGTATAAATGATCGGCACCGCCGCCTGCAGCCAGCCGGTGGTCTTCATTGATGGCAGGGATGGGCGAAGAGAAGACATAGTCGCCTTTTTCGCGGTCGATGGAAACCGTCCATTTATCCATATCCGGATGAGAGCGGGAGGCGGCATTGGTCACCTGGTGTTCCCATTTGCCGTTCAAATAGTTATGTTCCGCGCCCACCCGGGGAGTATAGTGCGAAGGCGGGGTAACATGTCCGATACCGCCGATGCCGAAGCCCGGGCCGTATTCAGGGCCGGTAATCGTGCCTTCCCGATAAACAGTCAGCCGGCAACATAAACTATTCCGTTCTCTATATATTTTTGATATTTTTCAACCCAAGAAGATTCAACTATATTTAAGTATGTCTCTGCCGAACCACCAAAAGACAATATATTATTTAAGTCTATTTTTTTCGTGGTAACCGTCTTATTAATATTGTCGGTAGAATCCGTGCCGAATATAACAAGCCTGTTTTTATCGTCCAAATAGTTATATACATTTGATGAATGCAGCATTTGCAAACCACGCCTCATTGCCAAATAGTTTTCACTATATTTTGGAGCATTAAGATAGGTTTTATAATCTTGTGCCGTATATGTTCCGTTGCTGCCAATGGAATAGAACTCATTGCTTTTCTTGAAAGTTTTGCTATCTATAAATTCAAATTTCACCGTCCGACCGATGCCTGACGGATCCATCATTTTTTCCATAAGAGGATTTAAACCCGAGGCAGTACCGGTACTGCTTACAAAATCGAAATCGTCTTCCATGGGTTTGACGGAGACTTTTTCCAATCTGAGCGGATTACCGTTTTTGTCAAAAACATAACGGATGCTTTTTGTATCCAGTTTAAATTTGGTAGAGCCGAAAGTAAAGGCCCGCATCCAGTAATCTTCAGACTGGCTATTGCTTGTATAGTGGTAAAGCGGAAGCTCGGCTTTTTTTGCAGCTTCAATTGTCTTATTAGCAATACTCTTCTTCTCTCCATTTATCTTCACTGTCTGCTGATAAAATAGTTTGACAAATTCATCATGTGTTAAAGCATACTCTTTCCCATCGATTTCTGATTGGTCTTGGCGGTTTTTAATGGTATTTTCCAAATCCGAAACCGTAATTTTTTGCGCCGGAACTTCTTCCAGCCCTGGTTCCTCATCTTTTTTCTGATACCTTGTCTTGCCTGAGAAAAAGGTTTTAAATATCCCAACTTCTCCCAATTCAAAATTGGGGCGGATAATCTGATCCATATATTCCTGTGCGTCAATCTGCACCGTTGTGTCTGCAGATGCAGGGCGGATAAATTTTTCATCGGCAATTTCTGCTGGTGCAGGTGCTTTGGACTGTCCCCACAAATAATAAGATAATACTTCCAACGCATAGTTATTATCTTTAATATTCAACTTGTTCGTATTGTCCATAATTTAAGCCTTTCATGATTAAACAAGAAATAAAAAGTTAGAAATTTACTAACTCACCACATGGATTGACAAGATACATTTCATTATAGCCTCCGTCATCTGAATTACTATCAATTTTTGATTTGGCATATACATAATCTATTGTTAAATAATCTGAATTTTCCCTGACTTCAATAGGAATGGTCTTTGCCCATGATTGCCATTCCATCGGATACTTTTGCTTAAGGTAAGCAACAAACTCTTGGTAGGAGTTTAGTGTACAGCAGTCTTCCGCATAAAATTTAACATACCAATCATCTGTTTTTAATACACCGAATCCGCTCGGACGGTTATAGTGTTCAGGCTGCTGTAAAAAACCTCCCCCCGCTGGGTCGTATTTTTTTCCGCCAAAATTCTTTCTGACCATATCGGCAAACTTGGCAAAATCAGAATGTTCGTGTTCGGACACAAATTCAGGCTGCTTTTTCAGCAATGCTTCCAAAGTAGGATATCCGTCCAGCCGGAACGGGTAGCAGGAATCCGTCCGCATGAATTTCGGATGGCCGAGCCAGTCCCTTTCCAAACCGCACATGTTTTTATTGATAACAATCGTATATATCCCCTTTGGCGGCGGATCGTCCATATTATTTTCCAGCCATTTATCCCCCCACCAGTGCGCGTTCACCTGCCGCTGCCAATACTCTTTCATCGCCAGCGCATAGCGTTCGCCCCTGCTCAGGGGTTTGTCTGGCTTGCATTCCATCGCTTCGCGTATTCTCCTGTTCCTGGTTTCTTCTTTGGTTTCAAACAGGCTGCGGATGGAAGAGAGTATTTTCTTCGGTGTTATTTCGGGCTGGATAACGTAATATCCGCCTGCGGCGAGCAGCAACAGGAAGATGATGCATGAAACAATGGTTTTCTTTTTCATAAAAGTATGACTGATTAGAAGAATTAGGTAAGACCAAAATATTTACTTGTATTCGAGGAGGACTTCAAAATACTCCCGCTATCGATAAAAAATCCCTGATCTGCCGATTTGTTCTGAAGCAAGGCCTGCAAGGGGGCAAGAACTCCTATAGAATCGGGATCATCCACAATCTGCATCACATCATACGGCTCTCCCTTTTTAGCCTTGATTTGTTGCCAGAAGTTATACATATCCACAATTTGGTGGTGTGCCAAACCGTCATTCACAATATCGCCACCATCGGTAGTCAAAAGATCTTTTCCGTCAGCCGTCCCGCGCATGGCCAATACATATCTGTCGGTTGGCTTTGTATTATCTCCATTTTCATCCTTTTCCACCTCCCGGAACAGGGTGGCGGAAAAACCGCTGGATTGGTTACGTTCTGCAGGAATAAAGAGCTTGCCACGATCCTTCCAATGGGCGACCACATCGTAGCGGGAGGTAACGTATCGGGCAAATGCCTGCGGCCTGTCTGACAATTTCTCCTTGGTTTCCGGATCTTCGTACATGATGGCATCATGCTCTTCACGTTCAAATTTTTCGGGTGAAGACTCTGCTTCCTGGTATATCAGCCTAGAGAAATCTGAATAGGCCGCTTCTGCCAAAACAGTATAGTCTGCAATTAGTTGGCTGCTGTTGTACTTCATTTTTTACTCCCTTAATAAGGTTTAGAAAAACATCCTAGTTGGTTAGATTGTTTGGATAGAAAAAATGATTATATAAATAATCCATCTCTTGGCTATTTACCTCACATTCTGGATAAGTATCTAGCCAAAATTTCAGTCCGTTAAGATTATTGGCAATATTGGGAGCTTTACCCTTCACCGACATATAGCCCCACAGTACCTTGCCACTCTGACTGTCATAAAAAATAGTTTCATTTAGGAAGACATAGTTGTACCATTTTGTGCGACTATATACTAGCACTCTGTGACTCCAAGCATCATCTAAATGATATCGGTTACCGCGGAAATTCAAATATTCTTGATAACCGGGTAAGACTTTGTAGGTTACTGGATCACGTGTTCGTTGTCTATGTAGTTTGAATTTCCGCCATTCCTCGTCCCCACCAAGCATTTGCTTCCACTCTTGAGGCGTAACATAAACATGAACGCCCGCCTGTTTGCACATTTCGGTGGCAAAGCGCATTCCCTGTATATATTCGATTGTCCACGGCACAATCCAGCTGCCCATCAGCAGCATAAATCCGGCAAATGCTCCGGCCTTCCCCGCCCAGGCGTATTGTGGCAGCATTCGGATAAATATCTTCCTGCCGAATTTAACGGCCAATATCGTCAGTACAATCCACAAGCCCAACGAAAATAAAACAACCAGCCCAAACATGCTTTACTCCTAAATAAAACTTGGGTTTTCACCAATTATATTGAATTGGGAAAAAGGCTACCTGAAAATCCTGTTGCCAAGGTTTTCAGGTAGCCTTTCTGGGGTGGCCGTTTTGCCGTTGCCCGGATTTGCCGAACCAAGTGCCGCGCATGGCCAGGATATATTTGGGCGGATTGGGGCTTTCTTTTCCGGTTTCGCCTTCGCGGAACAGGGTGGCGGAAAAACCGCTTTCGCCAGAATGGTGCACGATATTGCCCAGTCCGTCTTCGCCGAAGCCCGTGCCCAAACGGTCGGTATAGTGGGCGACTACGGTGTAGTGGTCGGTGATGTATTTAGCGAATGCCAGCGTACGATCTGATAAATTCTTCTTAGTATCACCACCACTTTTATTTATTCTGATAATGGCGGGATTAACACTGTCTTTACTAGAAAAATCAGCCCCGGTAAAGTCTGCATATGAAGTCTCGGCTAAAGCGATATAATCAGAAATTCTTTGGTTATTTATAATAAATTATCCTGTAATAGTTAATTAGAACATAAATTTTCTATTTGTTTCTAGATATTGTTTTTCATGATTACACCCCTCAAAGTCAGTCCAAAAAAGCCATTTAAAGCTGAGCCCAACATATCTGTCAGATACTGATGTATAACGATATAGTACTGTTTTGGTGTTGATGTCGTAATATAGCAAATTAGTTATATAAACACCATGACTACCATAATCTATTTCTCCTGAATAATATGTTACTATTCGATCATTACGTCTACCAAAATAGCTATACTGTAATCCTTGAAACTCTAGTGTTGGCGGATAGGATTGTGGATATACCGCATCTTTCTCGGATGAGGTGGTATGTCCCAGCTTCCTCCAAGCCTCTTCCCCGCCCACCATCTGTTTCCACTGTTCCGGCTCGACATACACAAACACCCCATCCTGTTTGCAGGCCTCGGTTAAATCCCTTTGCACCAGCCAATGCTCTATCCGCCATTTTGCCAGCCATCCGGCAAAGCTCAGCGTAAAACCGAGCAATGCGCCCGCTATGGCAATACCCCGCCCGCGCCCGCGAAGCAGCCGGTAGGGCAGCCATACGGACAACACAATCACAACCAGCCACAGGCCGAGCAGGAATAAAACAACCAAGCCGAACATAAGCATCCTTTCTTTTTCGTGTTTAATCAAAAAGGCTACCTGAAAATCCTGTTGCCAAGGTTTTCAGGTAGCCTTTGTTTGGCCGGCTGCGGCTACCTGGAAATTATTGCCGGAAAGCAGGCGGCCCGGTATGCGTGCGACGGCTATGGCTGTTGGTTCTCCGGCAGTTTCTGTATCCACTGCCATTGCTGTTGTAGTACATCTTGCAAGGCACGTTGTTTTTGTTCGGGGCTTTGCAGATTGCCGGTGATGCGCTGGTAGTCGAGAGCAAAGTTGGGGCGGCTGATGCTGCCGTTGATTTTCAACGGCAACCAGAGGTCTTGGCCGGCACTGGCGAGCACGGCGTAGTTGAGGGTGGCAGTTCGAATGTCGAAGCTGCCTTGGCCGCTGAGGTTGAGGCTGTCGCTTTGCAGGCTGAGGCTCGGGGTGGTGCCGATACCGTTTTCTACGACGGCTTCGATGCTGAAGTGGCGGAAGGGGGTGCTGCTCTCGGCGTTGTAGCGGATCAGGTTTCGGGCGGGTAGATTCTCGGGCTTGTTGAGGAGTTTGCCAAGGTTGATGCCTTGCCACGCGCCGTTGTCGAGCACGATTTTGCCTTGTCCGGCCAGGGTGGTGTGCCATTCGCTGCGTTTGAGACCTTCTGCACCCAGGCGGAAAGCTGCGTTGCCGCGCCCACTCAGATGGTTAAAGCGGAAGGCGTCTTGCAGCAAAGGTTTGATTTGGATATTGTTGAATTGGATAGCGGTTTCCCATTTTGGCCGGCTGCCGTGGTGCAACACGGCACTGCCTTCGGCATTGCCTTCATACATCTGCATTTTGATGGTTTGGGCTTCGAGCTTGTCGGCATCAAGGTGCAGGGTACCGTGGAAGTTTTGGATTTGCAGGCCGGAGCTTTCAAGCGTGCCAATATCGAGGGTAAGCTGAATTTGGCGATGACGCAGGGCACGCGGCCAGTATTGCAGCCACAAAGGGGCTGCGGTGTTTTCGGTAGCAGGGGTGGGGCGTTTGGTTTCGAGATAGCTGCTGAGCGAAAGTTTACTCAGATTGAGAGCCGCTTCGATGTTGTGGCCTTGCTCGTTGAGGCTGCCGGAAATTTTCAGGTAGCCTTCGTTGTTATCAAGGCTGCCTCGCAGCTCTGCTTTCCAGTTTTGGTTATTGCCGGCGGCTTGGCCATGCCATTGACCGGAGAGATAGGGCATGCTGCCGGGGGCGGCGTTGTGGCGGGTGCTGAGATAAAGATTGTCGATTTGAAAATGCCCAGGCTGGGCTTGGAGGCGGCCGTTGGCGCTGTAGCCGCTGCTGCCTTGCTCGTATTCCACTGCGCCGCTGAGTTGGAAACCAGCGATTGACAAGGTGCGGTTTTGATAGGAAACCTTGTTGATGCTGCCGCTGCCGCTATGCCGCACGGTTTCAGCCGATGATTGGCTGTTGTCAGCGTCGATGTTGAAGACAATGTGGGTTTCAGGCAAAACGACGCTGTCGGGGGAGAATTGCCAGTTGCGGGTATTGCCATCAATATTGAGCGACCAGGCAGGAACTTGGATACTGAGCCGGCCGTCTTTGGTATTGAGCCGGCTTTGCTCGGCGGTATAGTCGGCATTGCCTTGCCAAGCGGCGGTGAAGGGCTGGCCATTGGGTAGGAAGCCAGCCAAATTGGCTTGGAGTTGTTCAAAGTGGCTGCCGCTATAAGCGCCGGAAGCTTCTATCCGGTATTCCTGCGGGGTAAACAGGCTGGCAGAGAGGCTAAAGTTTTCGTCGGCACGATCGATAAAGCCAGACACTTGGCGCAGGGTTTGTTTTTGTTCGCCGTATTGCAGGCGCAGGGAACAATCATCAAGTCCGATATGGCGGGGCAGGGTGCTGCTTGCTGCTTGGTTAGCAGTGAACCCAGCCACTTCCCATTGCCCGCTTTCCAGCCGACGCGCGCTGATGCTGGCGCGTTGCAGGTGCAGACTGTGGATAGACACATCGCCCCACAAAGCCGACCAACTAAATGAAAGCCGTACGGCCTCGGCATTCAGCGTTTGGCCGTTTTCCTGCGCACGGCTCAATCCCACTTGGTGCAGCACCACATAAGGGTAGGGAAACCAGCCGCGTTCGATTTGGCGGCCATCAAAATTTAGCTGCTGGCCTTGTGCGGCAAGCATTTGGTTGGCGGTTTGGCGGATGCGGGCTTCACTGAGCAATCGGCTCAAACCTAATGATGCACCCAGCCACAATGCCAACAAAACCAGGCCGAAAAGCAGCGCTTTCAGCCAGAGTTTGCTCCAAATTTTGCCGGAATACAGCTGTTTGCTCATCGAAATACCGTACGCAATAGGGAATCAAACGAAAGGTAGCTGCTTTATACCCGTCTGGCAAGGGTTTTAGCCGATTTTTTCAGAGGTGGAGGAGGGTAATCTGAAAATATCGGTTTAAAACGCTTGCCGATTTTTCAGGTAGCCTCTGCCGATATGAGGCTACCTGAAAATGCAAACCCCAAACACTCAAGTAAAATGGTTATATAATGCCCGCTTTTCTCCGTCTGCCTACCGCACCATGCAGCTTGCCGATTTCGATTTCCACCTACCTGAACACCTGATTGCCCAGCAGCCGCCCAAACAGCGTGGCAGCAGCCGACTGCTCGATGCCCGCCCCGGCCTCCCCCTATGCGACCGCCTGTTTGCCGAGCTGCCAAACCTGCTCGAAGCCGGCGACTTGCTCGTGTTCAACAACACCAAAGTAATGAAAGCCCGCCTGTTCGGGCACAAAGCCAGCGGCGGGCGTATTGAAGCCTTGATTGAACGCGTATTGGACGAACACCGCGCCCTGGCGCACATCCGCTCTTCCAAGTCGCCCAAGCCCGGCAGCCTGCTGGAGTTTGACGGCGGCATTCGGGCGCAAATGGAAGAGCGCGAAGGCGAGCTTTTTAAACTGCGGTTTTCAGGTAGCCTCAACGTATACCAAATCCTCGAACAAACCGGCTGCCTGCCGCTGCCGCCCTATATCGAGCGCGCCGCCGACGCAGCCGATGACGAACGCTACCAAACCGTTTACGCCAAGCACCAAGGCGCCGTTGCCGCCCCCACCGCCGGCCTGCACTTCACCCCCGAATTGTTGGACCAACTGCAGGCAAACGGCATCCGCCGCGCCGAAGTAACCCTGCATGTGGGCGCCGGCACCTTCCAGCCCGTGCGCAGCGACAATATTGCCGAACACAAAATGCACAAAGAATGGTACAGCATTCCTGCCGAAACTGTTGAAGCCATTGCGGAAACCAAAGCAAACGGCAAGCGGGTATGGGCGGTCGGCACCACCTCCATGCGCAGCCTGGAAGCCGCCGCCCAAAGCGGCCGTCTGCAAGCAGGCGAGGGCGATACCGACATTTTCATCACCCCGGGTTACCGTTTTCAGGTAGCCGACGGCCTGATTACCAATTTCCACCTGCCCAAGTCCACCCTGCTGATGCTGGTGAGCGCCTTTTCCGGTGTCGAACACATCCGCACCGCCTACCGCCATGCCATCGAGCAGCAATACCGCTTTTTCAGCTACGGCGACGCCATGCTGCTTACCCGGGCAGAGGCTACCTGAAAACAGGGCAGGGCGGCCATTTTCATTTTTCAGGTAGCCTCCCATCCCCAAGGGGCTACCTGAAAACCATCCCTTCTCACACCCGACAGGAGAAAACATGATTCAAGAGCAGCTCAACCCCCTTATCCTTCCCGATCAAAACGGCAACTTCGGCCAGCACGGCGGCCGCATCGGCCATCCCGCGCTGGCGCAAGCCCTGGCCGAACTGGAAGCCGGCTTTCACAGCATCATCCGCGATGCCGACTTCATCAGCGAAATGAAACGCCTACAAGCCACCTATGTCGGCCGCCCCAGCCCCATCTACCATGCCCGCACACTATCCAAACGCGGCGCGCAAATCTTCCTCAAACGCGAAGACCTCAACCACACCGGTGCCCACAAAATCAATCACTGCATCGGCGAAGTGCTGCTGGCCAAAAAACTCGGCAAGAAAAAAGTGATTGCCGAAACCGGCGCAGGTCAACACGGCGTAGCGCTGGCCACCGCCGCCGCCTTGCTCGGCCTCGAATGCGAAATTCACATGGGGGTGGTCGATATTGCCAAAGAGCACCCCAATGTATCCCGTATGAAAATTCTCGGCGCCAAACTCGTGCCCGTATCCGCCGGGGCAGGCACGCTCAAAGAAGCCGTTGATAGCGCTTTCGCCGCCTATCTGGAACAAATCGACAGCAGCATGTTTGCCATCGGCTCCGTGGTCGGTCCAGCACCGTATCCCGAAATGGTGGCCTATTTCCAAAGTATTGTCGGCCACGAAGCACGCGAACAATTCCAGCGCGAGCAGGGCGGCTTGCCGGATGAAGTCATCGCCTGTGTGGGCGGTGGCTCCAACGCCATCGGCCTGTTCAACGCCTTTATGGACGACCAATCCGTAGCCTTAGTGGGCGTAGAGCCGGCCGGTGAAGGCCTCGACAAGCCCGGTCGCCACGCTGCCACCATGACCAAAGGTAAATTCGGCAATATCCAAGGCTTCAACTGCTACTACCTGCAAAACGAAGACGGCACCCCCGCCGCCGTGCATTCTATCGCCTCCGGTCTGGATTACCCCGGCGTCGGCCCACAGCATTGCCATTTGAAGGATATCGGCCGCGGCCGCTACGAAACCGCCACCGATGCCGAATGCCTCAGCGCCTTCCTGGCACTCTCACGCGAAGAAGGTATCATTCCCGCGCTCGAATCCGCCCACGCCGTTGCCTATGCCTTACGCCGCGCGGCCGAACTCGACAGCAGCAAACGCCTGCTGGTCAATCTTTCCGGCCGTGGTGATAAAGATATCGACTTCGTGTTAGGTAAATTGGATTTTGCTTAAATCTGTTCCGCAATAATAAACAAACGCCGAAACGGTCAATCCATCCGTTTCGGCGTTTTTGAACGCGTATATTTTAAAAGATCAGCATAAGTAGCAAAGCCATCTATCTGTATACGACTCAGGCATACGATTCAATATTACTTACGAATAATTTTACATAATATACATTATGCGAACTTTAGTATTGTTCATTTTATGCAGGCTTATGCAGGCTAATTAAGTATACATTCGCTGATTTGAAACAATCTGCAAGGCAGCGAAATATTTTTGTTGTATATAACTAGAGTGTTCAATTTGTAGTTGTTATCTGCATTAGAAACATAAATTTTCAGGTAGCCTTCTCACATGCAATCAGGCTACCTGAAAATCTGCTACGCAAATTTAAACTGCTTATAGATATACAATCTCGCCACTGCGGCCTTTGCTTTCCTCGCTCATCCAATACACAAACTCAGGGGCAAGTTCGCTTAATTCGCGGCGTTCGCTGCGAGATTCGCCAGGATGGGTTTTCATGCGTTGCGGGGAGTTAACGGGACCAGGAACGAGCACGTTGGCACGCAGATTGGGGAAACGTGCCCATTCATCGGCGGAAACTTTGCACAAATAGTTCAAAGCGGCTTTAGAGGCGCCGAAGCCGCCCCAGTAGGCTTGCGGAGTTTCGCCATGACTCTCGCCGATAAAGGCCACCGAAGCGTCGGAGGCGGCCTGCAGCATCGGCAGACAGGCACGGGTGAGCGCCATGGGGGCGACGGTGTTGATGCGGTATTGGTTTACCCACTCAGCCACGGTTTGGAATTCGAGCGGCGAGAGTGCGTAAAAATAGGCGGCACTATGGATGATGCCGTTGAGACGGCCGCCAGTGGCTTCGGCCACAGCTTTGGCCAGCCGTTCGTATTCCTGCTCTTCGGCGGCCATCAGGTCGAATACTACGGCGAAGGGCTCGGGGCAGCCGGCGGAAACGATGGCGTCGTACACTTTTTCCAGCTTTTTCTGATGCCTCCCCACCAACACTACGGTGGCGCCGGCTTCGGCACAGGCGCGGGCGGCTTCGGCACCGAGGCCTTGTGATGCGCCGGTAATCAGGATGACTCTATCTTGCAGTTTCATGCGTTTCCTTTCTGATGGATTGAGCTGGTGATTGGATGTGCAGAAACTTGTCTTCCTGCGTAAAGATTGTGTGTTTTCAATTAGTTTTATGTTTTCAGGTAGCCTGACGAATGCTGCTTGAGGCTACCTGAAATCTGGAAATATCCAGGGGGCGCGTGCGTTTGTGCGCCAGCCTGGGGCAAGTTTGCGCTCCCAATTGCAGGCTGCCTTTTTCAGGTAGCCTGCGCCCTGCCCGGCCAAACGGCTGCAATCAGCCGCCGATTTTGATCACTTCTGCACCTTCTGCCCGGCCGATAATCAGCACGTGGGCGGGATGGCGGGCAAACAGACCATTTTCGACAATGCCGGGGATGCGGTTGAGTTCGTCTTCCAGTTTGAGTGGCTCGTTGATAGGCATATTGTGCACATCGATGATTTTGTGGCCGCTGTTGGTGGTGAAATTCAAGCGCAGCTGCGGGCTGCCGCCGTATTTGAGCAGCTGGCGTGATACCAGCGAGCGGGCGGCGGGGATGATTTCGATCGGCAGCGGGAATTTGCCCAGCCGGGAAACGTATTTGCTCTCGTCTACGATGCAGACGAATTTTTCGGCGGCACTGGCCACGATTTTTTCGGCCAACAACGCGCCGCCGCCGCCTTTAATCATTTGCAGGCTGTGGTTGACTTCGTCGGCGCCGTCGATATACACGGGCAGCTCGTCCGCCTCGGTGAGCGGCACTTCGGGGATGCCGTGTTGTTTCAAGAGTTCGCTGGTGGCTTTGGAGGTGGAAACGGCACCTTTGATGCGGATGCCGCTATTGGCCAGCTCTTCGATGAAAAAGTTTACGGTGCTGCCGGTGCCGATGCCGATGTAGGCATTTTCGGGCACGAATTCGAGGGCTTTTTGGGCGACGGTGCGTTTGAGTTGGTCTTGGGCGGACATAGTGTTCTCCTGTTAGCGTGATTGGTGGGCTTGGCTTCGTTTCAGGTAGCCTTATTCTACTATGCGGGCGGGAGTTTGGATATGCGGCCGCCCTGCCCTTTAGCTTTGGCGGACGGGATTTTAGAACTCTGCCCAGCCGGCAAAATCTTTTTTAATTTCCCAGCCTTTTTTCGTAAGCTCGGCGGCATCGGTGGGGAATAAATCCATGATGCAGTCTTGCCATACGTCGGAAAGGCTCTCCTTGTAGGGGTAGGCGTATTGCGTTTGTTTCCGCAGGCGCAAATCGGCTTGCAGCAGCGCGCTGAGGCGGTTGAGTAATTCGTGCACAACAGTTTCGCCCAGTTCGTCGAAATAATTTTGGCGGAAGCTGAGCAGCAGGCCGCCGTAGCTGGCGTCATGCAGCATCAGGGTAAGCGCAGGTGTGGTGTCTTGCTTGGAACAGGTAACGGGGCTGGGAAAATCGGCACTGAGGTAGGAAAATTTAAAGGCTTCCGGTTGGGCGCTGAGGTAGTAGTTATCGGCAAATTTCTGCAACACTTCCGCACGCCACAATAGGCGGCCGAGTTTGACTTTCCCGTTGCTGTCATACTGGCTGGCGCCGATGCGCGGTATGCCTTTGATTTTATCTGCGAAGGGGGTGATTTCGTTGATGAAGGCGGGCCAGAAGGCGCGGTTTTCAAGGTGTTGCTTGATGCTGAGCGGGGCGAGGAGGATGAAGTTTTGGTGGAGATTGGTGAATTTCATCGTGCGGCCTTTCCGGCTGGTGGCAGAGAGGCTACCTGAAAAAGGAAGGAGGGGGAAATCTGGTTTCAGGTAGCCTGATGGAGCTTGAGGCTACCTGAAAAACGGGCGGCTTGGCAAATCCGTGCCTCTGCCGCTCGTTTTTTGTTTTTATACGCGGGATTCGGGTTTTATCCGCCGGCCTTTTCCAGCAGCACCACGGCTTGGGCTTCGATACCTTCCATGCGGCCGAGGTAGCCGAGTTTTTCGTTGGTTTTGCCTTTGATGTTGACGCAGTTTTCAGCTAATCCCAAGTCGGCGGCGATATTGGCGCGCATGGCGCCGATATGGGGACGCAGTTTGGGCTGCTGGGCGATGACGGTGCTGTCCACGTTCATAACGCGCCAGCCTTGGGCCTGCACGGCGGCGTAGGCTTGGCGCAGCAGGACGCGGCTGTCGGCGTCTTTATATTCGGCGGCGGTGTCGGGGAAGTGGGTGCCGATGTCGCCCAAGGCGGCGGCGCCGAGCAGGGCGTCGGTAATGGCATGCAGCAGGGCGTCGGCGTCGGAGTGGCCAAGCAGGCCTTTTTCAAAGGGGATGGTTACGCCGCCGAGGATGAGCGGGCGGCCGGGCACGAGCTGGTGGACGTCGTAGCCTTGTCCGATGCGGATGGTCATGAGGGTTGCCTTTGTTGGGTGGGTTTTGGGTTTCAGGTAGCCTTGGGGCAGGAGGCTACCTGAAAAATTAATTGTCGATCAAATGGCCGAGTTTGGCGGCTTTGGTTTTCAGGTAGCCTGTGTTCTCGCTGTTTTGCCCCACCAAAAGCGGCACACGCTCGGTGATTTGAATGCCGCTTTGCGCCATCTTGCTGACTTTCTCGGGATTATTGGTCAGCAGGCGGATGGAGCGGACGCCGAGGTGTTGGTAGATGGCTTGGGCCAGGCTGAAATCGCGGGCATCTACGGGCAGGCCGAGGGCGAGGTTGGCTTCTACGGTGTCGAGGCCTTGGTCTTGCAATGCATAGGCGCGGATTTTATTGATGAGGCCGATGCCGCGCCCTTCTTGGCGCAGATACACAATCACGCCGCGCCCTTCGCGCTGTACGGCCTGCATGGCGGCTTGCAGCTGGGGGCCGCAGTCGCATTTTTGCGAAAACAGGGCGTCGCCGGTGAGGCATTCGGAGTGGATGCGGGAGAGCACGGGCTCGCCGTCGGCGATGTCGCCCATGCTCAGGGCGATGTGTTCTTGGCCGCTGGGCTCTTCGAAGCCGTGCATGGTGAAGACGCCGTATTCGGTGGGCAGGCGGCAGGAGGCGATGAATTTTAGCGGGGTCATGATGCTTGTTTGGTGTGTGTGGAGTGCTTGTTTTTAACTTTCAGGTAGCCTTTATTCGGCAGCTTCTTCCGGCTGCAACAAATCGGCGAGCGGGTCGGCCAGGGCGAGGGCCAGGCCGACCCAGATGCTTTGGGCGGCTTCGTCGAAGGCAGCGGTTTGGCCATGTTCGAGATACACCACGCCGAGCACGCGGCCGTTTTCGGCGTATACCGGCACGGCCAGCTGGCTGCCGGGGCAGTGGCGGCTGCTGACGAGGTCGCCGTTTTGCAGCCATTGGGCAACGTCGTCTATTTGGTTCAGCCAGCCGGTTTGCGCGCTGCGCGCGGCCAGGTGGGCGGTGTGCGCGGCTTCTAAGTCTTGCTCTACGGCGAGCAGCTTTTCCAACGGCTCGCCTTGCACCACCAGGTGCAGCAGGCAATCCGGCGTGTGCAGCAGATACACGGCGGCGCTGCGGCAGGGGCTGGCGGTATAGGCGGAATCGAGCGCCATAAAGATTTGGCGCAGCCGGGCGTGGTGCGCTTCGTTGCGCGGCAGATGCTGCTCCAATGTGCCGTCTGCCCCGCGATACCACAGGATTTCCGGTTCTATCTCCGCCCTGCCCGCCTCCATCACGCTGCCGGCGGTGAGCATGGCTATCTGCACCGCCTCTGCCGGCAGTTTCAGGCCTTGGGTGCGCAGGTAGTCTTGAATCAATGCGGTGCTCATGGCGGCTTTCCTGAAAAATAGGCAATGATACTGCCAGAGCGGGCAAATGACAATTTCCATTGCCATAGCAACCAGCTATCGCCGCCCTGCCCCTTGTGCCGTGCCGCCATTTTCAGGTAGCCTTCCCTCCTTTGATAACCAGCCATCCAACCGCGCCATGAAACTCAAACCCTTCCTCACCCAGGCTGCCTCCGTGCTGCGCCGCCTCGACCAACTCCTGCCGCCCGAACAGCGCGAGCCCGATTGGCAAGCTCTTGCTTTCCGCTGGCAGAAACACGGTAACGGCGGCCTGCTCACCGCCCTGCCCCGCCCGCACACTTTCCCCCTCGCCCGCCTGTGTGCCATCAGCCCGCAAACCCAGCGCCTGGTGCGCAATACCGAGCAATTCCTCGCCGGCCGCCCCGCCAACAATGCCCTGCTCACCGGCGCGCGCGGCACGGGCAAATCCTCGCTCATTAAAGCCCTGCTGCACGAATACGCCGAGCGTGGCCTGCGCCTGATTGAAGTGGACAAACACGATCTTGCCGGCCTGCCCGCCCTGCTCGATTTGCTCGCCCCGCGCAGCGAAAAATTCATCGTTTTCTGCGACGATCTCTCCTTTGAAGACGGCGAAGACAGCTACAAAGCCCTCAAAACCGCATTGGACGGCGGCCTCTCCCGCCGCGCCGACAACGTATTGGTGTACGCCACCTCCAACCGCCGCCACCTCATGCCCGAACACATGGCCGACAACCTCGCCCGCACCGGCGAGCGCGGCGAAGTGCACCCGCAAGAAGCCGTGGAAGAAAAAGTCTCCCTCTCCGACCGTTTCGGCCTTTGGCTCAGCTTCTACCCCTTCAGCCAAGAAGATTACCTCGCCGCCGCCGAAAGCTGGCTGGCTGATGCCGGCCTGCCGCTGGACGACACCGCCCGCCGCGCCGCCCTCCAATGGACGCAGATGCGCGGCAGCCGCTCCGGCCGCACCGCTTACCAGTTCGCCTGCGATTGGGCCGGCCGCCTGCCGCACGAACGGGAAGTGGATTAGCCGTTTGGAATAGATACAAATCAAAGGCTACCTGAAACCCTGGTTTGGATTTTCAGGTAGCCTTTTTTCATACTGCGGCTAAGCCACTGGCACTATCACACAAAATCCAATATCGGCCAGCCCCGCTGTGCGGCGGTGAGGGTGAGTACGGGGTCGGGATTAACCGCTACGGGCTGGTTTACCTGCTCCAAGAGCGGCAGGTCGTTGCGGGAATCGCTGTAGAAATAAACTTTTTCGTAGTCGGCCTGGCTTTGGCCGCGTTCGGCCAGCCATTGGTGCAGGCGGGTGACTTTACCCTCTTGGAAGCTGGGCGTGCCCACCGCTCGGCCGGTGTAGTTGCCTTCATCATCGGTTTCAAGGCTGATACCGATGATGTTTTCAATGCCGAATTCGCGGGCGATGGGGGTGATGATGAATTCGTTGGTGGCGGAAATCAACAGCAGGGTGTCACCGGCATCACGGTGGCTGCTGACCAGCATTCTGGCCATTTGGGTGATACTTGGGCGGATGCGCTGCATGAACTCGCGGTGCATTTCGTCCAGCTCGGCACGGCTGTATTCGGCCAGCGGGCGCAGGACGAAGGCGAGATAGGCATCGAGATCGAGGCAGCCTTTGCGGTAGTCTCGGTCGAACGCTTGATGGCGCTGCATATCGGCATCGCTGAAGATGCCTTTTTCGTGCAGGAAATTACTCCATTCGCTGCTGGAATCGCAGTTGATGAGGGTGTAGTCGAGGTCGAAGATGGCGAGGTTCATTGGTTTAAATATTCTGTTGCAACAGTTGTTTGAGCAGGGGCAGCGTAATGGGGCGGTGGCTGGCTAGGGCGTGGCGGTCGAGGGCGTCGAGCATGGCCATCAGGCTGCCGATGTCGCGCCGCCAATGGTGCAGCAGGTAGCGGAAAATATCGGGCGAAATGCGGATTTGGCGGCTGCGTGCGGCTTCAACCAAGGCGGCGATTTTTTCTTCGTCGCTGAGTGGTTTGATTTCATACACCAGGCAGTAGCCCATGCGGGTGCGCAGGTCTTCACGCACGGCTAAGCGCGGCGGCGGCACGCTGGCGCCAATCAGGAGCGCGCCCTGCCGGCTTTGGCGGATATGGTTGCAGAAATTAAACAATTCGGCTTGGCCGTCGGCATCGAGGCTGTCGATTTGATCGAGGGCGAGATGGCAGCCTGCCGGCGGCATCTCGTGTAGCGGTTCGGCAGCGGCATTCAGGTAGCGTGCGGACAATCCGGCCGCTTCTGCCTGCGCTGCCCAAGCTTGGAGCAAATGACTTTTGCCGGCGCCGGCCGGCCCCCACACATACACAAAGGGCTCGCGCTGCTCGCGCAATACTTGCAACAGCTCGCGGTTGCCTTGGCCTAAAAAGGTGTCGAAACTCGGCGGGGCAGCGGGAAAATCGAGGATGAGTTGATTCATGATGTAATGGAGGCTACCTGAAAACGCCATACAAATATTTGAGCCTGTTCATCGCACGCCGACTCTATCGAAGAATCGACTGCAATATGCTTAATATGCTGTTGAATTTGTGCAACTGTTCATTGGTGATATCTATGTAGCGGACACGGAAACCGCCCTGTTCAGAAAGGGCTTCGGCCAGGTTGTCCAAGGCACGTTCGTAGCGTGAAGTAGTGCTCAGAAAGGTTTGCCAAAAACGCAAGGTGGGATGGCGCAGGCGGCTCAAATCCAGTTCGACAATTTCTTCGCAACGTTTCTCGGGTATGGTGTATTCCAGCCACAATTCGCCGGCATAGAGCCAGCCGCCGTTACCTTTTCGATAGCAAACCGCTGCATCGGTAACCCGCATATATGGAACCGAGCCCGCACCCTGCGGGTAAACGAAATAATCCAACCTATCTTTTTCCAGACGGATGAACTGCTTGCGGTTTTGGGTAAAACGCCAGCCGCACCAGTCTCCCCATGCCGCCCAGCAACAGGCAAACGTGATGGCGGCAGCGGCACCGCCTACAACCAGTATAAACACCCCTCCGGAATTTGGCCCTACCAACATCAAGGCGAAAATAATAAACGGCAAGGCAATCAGCAATTTGAGCAGCGCCACCTGCCAGTAGTAAGGAGTGAAAGAAAACTCAATCGGATTGCCTTCTTGCATTTTTTATTCCCATCGCCCTGGTTACCTGAAAGCGTGTGCCGCAACGAGGTCGAAACAAAACAGCCGCTTTCAGGTAGCCTTTCGCAGGCTTAAGCCGACTCGCGGATACGGTGCAACACTTCTTCTTTGCCGATCAAGGCCAGCACGGCATCCACGCTGGGCGTTTTGGTGGTGCCGCACACCGCCAGGCGCAGCGGCATACCGAGTTTGCCCATTTTGATGCCTTCGGCTTCGCAGAACGGCGCGAACAAAGCATGGATGTTTTCTGCCGTCCAATCCTGTTCGGGCAGTTCGGCCAATTTGGCGGCGAAACGCTGCATGCGCGCGGGGGCTTCCGCATCCCAATGTTTGGCCATGTCGGCTTCAGCAGGCGTACCTTTGCGGTAAAAATAGGCGCATTCCGTTGCCAACGCGTTCAAATCGTGGGCGCGGTCTTTCACCAATGCCAGCACGTCTTCCAGTTGC
>CAUPYH010000021.1:0-26857 GCA_963515595.1 uncultured Eikenella sp.
ACAACGAATATATCGCCGTATATGTACCGACCACGCCCAACCCCACCGGCGGCTACTACATTTTCGTGCGCAAACAAGACATCCGCCCCTTGTCCATGAGTGTTGACGAGGCATTAAAATATGTGATTTCGCTGGGTATGGTTGCCCCAGATAAAATATTATCTAAGGTATTACCTGAGGCAATAGCTACAAATAATATGGATTTTTTTAAATATAATAATCAGTTATAATTAAGAATTATAATAATATTATGCTGCAAATAGTTCAATATAAATTATTTGACTTATATCTTAAAAAAGAATTCTTTCGTTTCAATAAAGAAAACCCTCCTTTTGAAACAAATCTGAATAGTTACATACCTAATAATATTAATTTAAGTAGTGTGATACGCTGGCACGACTGGGGTGATCACAGTTTTAAATTCATTTCTAATTATGGAAAAGCTACTGGTTTTTTATTTAAGGATAAAAAATATCAATTATGCAAATTATCATTAAAAGAATTTAGCCTTCTTGTAGAAAAAAAGATAATAGATAATTGGCAATGTGAAATTCAAGTTGTACAAGGGTTGGCCGCCTCAAAATCCAAATTATCAGAATTCTCCAATCTAGATGAAATGGTTGAAAAGAACTCAAGAGAACTAATTTATCCAATCAGCTTGGAAAAACTAGAAAAAAATTTATCCCATAGAGAATCTAATATTTTTCATGAAAACCCTACCGATTATTTTACAATATACCAATGGAATAAGAAACTATTCTTAATAAATTCTGGGGGTTCTCATCACTTCGCAGCAGCACGTTATCTTGCTAGACGCCTAAACAAGAAGATAACTTTATCAGGTAAACTATACTATTATAAATTCAATCAAAATATAATTAATTTACTTGAAAATAAATTTGATATGTTTATTCTATCTTGGTCAAATATTGAACTTAGTAATCTGCATAAATTTCTAAAAAAACTGAGAATTGAATACTTCATTAGATATATGCCACAACCAGTTACAGATAAGTTACTACTTTTAGTATTACCTAAAAATACTAAAAACACCAAACTAGTAGAATTATTAAGAAAAAATAACTACTTAGACTTCACTGCATATATTAAAAATTTAGCTAAATATCATGATCCCATATATCCTGAATAACCCCACAACCCAATGTTATAAAAGGAATAAATTTATGCGTACCAACTACTGCGGCCTAATCAGCGAGCAATACTTAGACCAAACCGTAACCGTCAAAGGCTGGGTACACCGCCGGCGCGACCACGGCGGTGTGATTTTTATCGACCTGCGCGACCGCGAAGGCATCGTCCAAGTCGTGATTGACCCCGATACGCCCGAAGCGTTTGCCACTGCCGATTCCGCCCGCAACGAATACGTTTTGAGCATTACCGGCCGCGTGCGCAACCGTCCCGAAGGTACGACCAACGACAAAATGATTTCCGGCAAAATCGAAATCCTTGCCAAAGAAATCGAAGTGTTGAACGCTGCCGCCACGCCGCCGTTCATGATTGACGACGAAAACATCAGCGAAACCGTGCGCCTGCAAAACCGCGTCATCGACCTGCGCCGTCCCGTGATGCAACGCAACCTGCGCCTGCGTTATCAGGTAGCCATGGGCGTGCGCCGCTATTTGGACGCACAGGGCTTCATCGACATCGAAACGCCGATGCTGACCCGCTCCACCCCCGAAGGCGCGCGCGACTACCTCGTACCCAGCCGCGTGCATCCGGGCGAATTTTTCGCGCTGCCGCAATCGCCGCAGCTGTTCAAGCAACTGCTGATGGTGGCGGGTTTCGACCGTTACTACCAAATCACCAAATGCTTCCGCGACGAAGATTTGCGTGCCGACCGCCAGCCCGAATTTACCCAAATCGACTTGGAAACCTCGTTCCTGAACGAGGATGAAATCATGGACATCACCGAAGGCATGGCCAAACAAGTGTTCAAAGACGCGCTGGGCGTGGAACTGGGCGATTTCCCGCGTATGCCCTATTCAGAAGCCATGTTCTACTACGGCTCCGACAAGCCCGATATGCGCATCAGCCTGAAATTTACCGAGCTGACCGATTTGATGAAAACGGAAGAATTCAAAGTGTTCCGTGGCGCAGCCGATATGAAAGGCGGCCGCGTGGTGGCTCTACGCGTGCCGAACGGCGCGAAACTCAGCCGCAAGGAAATCGATGAATACACCCAATTTGTCGGTATCTACGGCGCGAAAGGCTTGGCCTACATCAAAGTGAACGATGTAACCAATTTGAGCAACGGCGAAAACAGCGGTTTGCAGTCGCCCATCGTCAAATTCCTGTCTGAAAGCAGCCTGCACGAAATCATCAAACGCACCGGCGCGCAAAACGGCGACATCATCTTCTTCGGCGCAGACAAAGCCAAAGTGGTGAACGAAGCCATCGGCGCATTGCGGATTAAAATCGGCAAAGAACACGGCGCGGAAAACGGCTATTTCGTGGACGAATGGAAACCGCTGTGGGTGGTGGATTTCCCCATGTTCGAATACGACGAGGAAAACGACCGCTGGGCCGCCATGCACCACCCGTTCACTTCGCCCAAACCCGGCCATGAAGACCTGATGGAATCCGACCCCGAAAACTGCCTCGCCCGCGCCTACGACATGGTGCTCAACGGCTGGGAAATCGGTGGCGGCTCCATCCGTATCCACCGCGCCGACATTCAGGAAAAAGTGTTCGCCGCGCTGAAAATCACGCCTGAAGAACAACAGGAAAAATTCGGCTTCCTGCTGGACAATCTGAAATTCGGCGCGCCGCCACACGGCGGTTTGGCATTCGGCCTCGACCGTTTGGTAACGCTGATGACCGGCGCCGAATCCATCCGCGACGTGATTGCCTTCCCGAAAACGCAACGCGCGCAAGACCTGCTGGTGGACGCCCCCAACCATGTGGACGAACTCCAACTGCGCGAGCTGCACCTGCGCTTGCGCCAGAAGCAGACCGAGCAGAAAGAAGCGTAAACTGCCAAACGCACAGCCTGAAAACACCGCAGTTTTCAGGCTGTGTTTTATTCTGGACTATAGTGCTTGCCACTGCACTTTCGGGATAGCCACAGCAATGATGTCTGCATACCAAGCAAACCAACACCACAGGAAAAAATTAATACTTTGGTTATGGTGCTCGCTTAGAGTACAATACCCACAGCAAACTACTGTTATATAAAATATTAAACCACCCAACCTATGAAATGCCCCTTCTGCCACCATAACAACACCCAAGTCATCGATTCCCGGCTGCTGGAAGAACAAAACAGCATCCGCCGCCGCCGCCGCTGCGCTGCCTGCGACCGCCGCTTTAGTACCTACGAAACCGTAGAGCTGCGGATGCCGCAGATTATCAAAAACAACGGCGAGCGTGTTATGTTTGATCCGCTCAAACTGCAGACCAGCCTGCAACGCGCCCTGCACAAACGCCCTATTTCCGCCGAAGCCATCGAACACACCGTGCACGAAATCGAAGAGTGCCTGTATAAAACCGGCAGCAAAGAAGTACCCTCCCGCCTGATCGGCGAATTGGTGATGGAGCGGCTTGCCAAGCTCGACCAAGTGGCCTATGTGCGCTTCGCCTCCGTGTATAAAAGCTTTAAAGACGTGGCCGAATTTACCCGCACCGTAGCCGGGCTGGAACGCACCGACCCCTCCTAAGCCGAGCAAAATCCTGCAAACCCGCTGCGCCATGCAGCCCGTTTTGCTATACTGCGCTCCGTTTACGTTTACTGACTCCAAGGAAAACCCATGAACCGCTCCCACACATCCCTCCTCCTGCTTGCCCTTTCAGGTAGCCTCTTGTTAGCCGGCTGCAACCAACAGGCAGAAACCTCCGTGGTTGCCCCCAGCGCCAGCGAAGTGGCCGCCGCGTCTGCAACCGCCGCCGCATCTGCCGCCGCACAAAACCCCAGCCAAACCTTGGCTACCGAAGACGGCATCATCAGCCTCACCGTAAACGGCCGTTTTGAAGACAAATTGGCTGAATCCGCCCAATATGTCGATGGCGCCGACAGCAATAAAATCAGCCTGCTGCAATACGATGCCGACCAAGACATCGCCATCACTGTCAGCAACTTCGGCGCCCCCAAGCAGCCGGCCGAAGCCTACTTCGCCAAACTGAGCGAAAGCCTGAAAGCCGACCAAGGCCTGAACGACACCACCGTAGACACCCCTGCCGACCAGCGCATGGGCTACCGCTTCAGCCACGGCCAAGACGATAACGTGCTCAACGAAAGCTGTGTAGCCGTGTATGCCAAAAACCTCTACACCGTCTGCGCCACCAGCAGCACCGCCTCTCTCCCCGAGCTGGATGCCCTGCTGAAAAACCTCACGGTAAAACAATAAGCCATACCCAATTCGCCAAGCTGCTCAGGTTTGGCGAATTTTGCTTACCCGGCACGGCAAGTTTTCAGGTAGCCCTTTCAAACACGATGGCTACCTAAAAATTCATCTCCGACGAATTTAAAACGAGCTCATGCAGCTTGCTGTACAGCCAATATCCGGCCAGCCATTTTCAGCTAACCTGCATTCCGCAATAGCAACATGGCACAGTTGATTATACCTGCTCACACCAAGTACTTAAGGCTACCTGAAAGCCCCAACCGATTTTCAGGTAGCCTCTGCATCTCAATAAACTGCGCTATACTGCCCCATCAGCTCCTCATGCCTCCACCATGCTTACCGACACCCACTGCCACCTCGCCGACCCCGCGCTTGCCCACCGGCTACCTGAAATCACTACTGCAGCCCATGCAACAGGAGTGCAGCGTTTTATTGTGCCGTCGGTTACCGAAGCGGATTTCGATGCCGTCTGTCGGCTGCATGCCCCGCCCAAATATTATGGCGCGCTTGGTCTGCACCCGTGGTTTGCCGAAAGCTTCCAACCCGGTTTAATTAGCCGTATCGCAGAGCGCCTGCAAGCGCAGCCGGAGTTGCTGGTGGGCGAAATCGGGCTGGATTACTACGGCGATCGCAAGCATACCCGCACCGAGCAAACCACCGCCCTGCTCGCCCAGCTCGACTTAGCGCAGCAATTTGGCCGCCCTGTGCTGCTGCACCATGTGCGCGCCGCAGCCGATGTGGTTGCTGCACTCAAGCACAGCGGTTTCCGCAGCGGCGGCATTGCCCATGCGTTTTCAGGTAGCCTCGAAGAAGCCCGTGCCTTTATCCGTTGCGGCCTGCTTATCGGCATCGGCACACTGGTGCTCAACCCGAATGCCCGCAAAGTGCGTACTGCCGCCGCGGAGCTGCCGCTGGAATACTTGGTGCTGGAAACCGACAGCCCGTTTATGCAAATAGCCGGCGCAGGAGAAAACACACCCGCCAATGTGCGGCAAGTGGCAGAAACTGTGGCGGCCTTGCGCGGCATCAGCATGCAGGAAGTAGCCGCCGCCACCGAGCAAAATGTGGATAGGCTGCTGTCTTTCTCTTAAATTTATGTGATAGCGCCCTCAAGCATCCACGTTGGAAAGTTATTTGAACAATTGGCCGGAAGCAGCCAATGGCTATACTAAGCAAACCACGCCGTTTCTTATTGATGGAAACAGCGTGGTTTGCCTGATTACTCAAGACCGACCAACAAAAAGGCTACCTGAAATTGGTACCGTGCGTATCACGAGACAAAATTTCAGGTAGCCTCATCCATATATGGCAACCACCTCATCACCTTTTTTCAGGTAGCCTCCCCACTCTGTTGAACCCATCACTCAAGCAATCACTCTACCGATTTCAATAAAATTATTTTTGCTTGGTGTAAGTGATTGGTTTAGAAATCCATACACTGCCCGGCCACAAAGCCTTACATTTTGCCACCTTTTTTTTGCCATCAAAATACATTATATTGTGCGAGTTTCACTCGCCAAACACATTATCTTGTGTTGCCTACTCAAAATCAGGATGGGAAAATGAACGATACCGTTAATCTCAAAGTTACCAAGCGCGACGGCCGTTTGGAGCCGATCGACCTCGATAAAATCCACCGCGTTGTTACTTGGGCGGCTCAAGGCCTCGACAACGTATCCGTGTCGCAAGTCGAGCTTAAATCCCATATCCAGTTTTACAACGGCATCCGTACCGACGATATCCACGAAACCATCATCAAAGCCGCTGCCGACCTGATTTCCGAAGACACTCCCGACTACCAATATCTGGCAGCCCGTCTCGCTATTTTCCACCTGCGCAAAATCGCCTACGGCCAATACGAGCCGCCACACCTATTCGACCACGTCAGCAAGCTGACCGCCGAAGGCAAATACGACCGCCACATCCTCGAAGACTACAGCCGCGAAGAGTTTGACGAAATCGACGGCTACATCGATCACAGCCGCGATATGACCTTCTCCTATGCCGCCGTTAAGCAGCTGGAAGGCAAATACCTGGTGCAAAACCGCGTTACCCGCCAGATCTACGAAACCCCGCAGTTCCTCTACATCTTGGTGGCCATGTGCCTGTTTGCCAAATATCCCAAAGCCACCCGCTTGGATTACGTCAAACGCTTCTACAACGCGGTTTCCCTGTTCAAAATTTCGCTGCCCACCCCCATCATGAGCGGTGTGCGCACCCCCACGCGCCAATTCTCCAGCTGCGTGCTGATCGAGTGCGACGACAGCCTGGACTCTATCAACGCCACCACCAGCGCGATTGTGAAATACGTTTCCCAACGCGCCGGTATCGGCATCAACGCCGGCCGCATTCGCGGCTTGGGCAGCGAAATCCGTGGCGGCGAAGCCCAGCACACCGGCTGCATTCCGTTTTTCAAAATGTTCCAAGCGGCGGTTAAATCCTGCTCGCAAGGCGGCGTGCGCGGCGGTGCGGCCACCCTGTTCTATCCGCTGTGGCACATCGAAGTGGAAAGCCTCTTGGTGTTGAAAAACAACCGCGGCGTGGAAGACAACCGCGTGCGCCAGCTCGACTACGGCGTACAAATCAACCGCCTGCTCTACACCCGCCTGATTAAAGGCGGCAACATCACCCTGTTCTCGCCCAACGAAGTGCCTGGCCTGTACGACGCTTTCTTCGCCGACCAAGACGAATTCGAGCGCCTGTATGTGCAATACGAGCAAGACCCGGCCATCCGCAAACGCGTAGTGCCCGCCACCGAGCTGTTCTCCACCCTGATGCAGGAACGTGCCGGCACCGGCCGCATTTACATCCACAACGTAGACCACAGCAATACCCACAGCCCGTTTGATCCCGCCGTGGCTCCCGTGCGCCAGTCCAACCTGTGCCTAGAAATCGCCCTGCCCACCAAGCCGTTAAACGACATCAACGACGAAAACGGCGAAATCGCCCTCTGCACCCTGTCCGCCTTCAATCTTGGCGCATTGGAAAACCTGGACGAGCTGGAAAACCTTTCTGACCTCGCCGTGCGCGCGCTCGATGCCCTGCTCGACTACCAAGACTACCCCATCCCCGCCGCCCGCAAAGCCACCATGAACCGCCGCACCCTGGGCATCGGCGTGATCAACTACGCCTATTATCTGGCCAAACACGGCGTGCGCTACAGCAACGACTCCGCCCTCGCCCTCACCCACCGCACCTTCGAAGCCATGCAATACTACCTGCTCAAAGCTTCCGTGCAGCTGGCCAAAGAATACGGCGCCTGCCCCTTGTTCGGCCAAACCATGTACGCCAAAGGCGTGCTGCCCATCGACACCTACAAAAAAGACCTCGACAGTATCTGCAGCGAGCCCCTGCACTACGATTGGGAAAAGCTGCGCGCCGACATTGTCCAGCACGGCCTGCGCAACTCCACCCTCACCGCGCTCATGCCCAGCGAAACCAGCTCGCAAATCGCCAACGCCACCAACGGCATCGAGCCCCCGCGCGGCCTGGTAACGGTAAAAGCTTCCAAAGACGGCATCCTCAAACAAGTCGTACCCGAATTCGAACGCCTGAAAAACCAATACGAAACTCTGTGGCAGATGGGCGGCAACGACGGCTACCTGAAATTGGTCGGCATCATGCAGAAATTTGTCGATCAGGCCATTTCCGCCAACACCAGCTACGACCCCAAACGCTTCGACGGCGGCCGCGTGCCCATGAAGCAGATGCTCAAAGACCTGCTCACCGCCTACAAATTCGGCCTGAAAACCCTCTACTACCACCACACCCGTGATGGTGCGGACGATACGCAGAGCGATATTCAGGACGACGGCTGTGCTGGGGGAGCTTGCAAGATTTAGCCTGTAATAACGAGGCTACCTGAAAAAGGAGTTTATTTTCAGGTAGCCTATTACTCCTTGTTGATTTCAGCCCAACAGGCTACCTGAAAACCCTTTTTCCACATCCACATCATGCTGATTAAATCTGCCGACGATAAAAGCAGCAAGCTGAAACTGCTCGAGGCCATAGATAAACTGCCGCTCAACAAGCAGCAGCGCGAACAGTTAACCGATAAATTATGGAAACTGCGCACCGGTATCAATGGCGAGAAAGATGCTGCCTTTTACATCGACAATTATCTAAAAGACAGCAAATACTATGTAGTCATCCATGACTTACGGATAGAAATCGACGGAGAAGTTGCGCAAATCGATCATCTATTGATCAACCGCGTTTTTGCCATTTTGTTGGAAACCAAAAACTTCAATGGCAACCTCACTATCAACAAATTCGGCGAATTCACAGTTCAATACCCCAGCGGTAAGAAAAAGGGGATCCCATCCCCTATCGAACAAAGCAAACGGCACGAACGCATCCTATTGAAACTGTTCGACCGTATCGGCGTAAAAATGAAAACCGGTCGGCCGTTGGAAGTACACCATGCCGTTCTTGTGTCGCCGCAGTCCATTATCCGACGGCCCGATAGCAAAGATTTTGATACTTCCTGCGTCATCAAAGCCGATGCTATCCGGCAATGGCACGAACAATTCGGCGAAAACAGAGTGGGCGTCGGCTTCGTTCTCAACCATATGTTTGATGCCCTGTTAATCAACAACGAAACCATTCACGAATGGGGACGTCGCATTGCGGCAGAACACAAACCGGAAGGGCTATTGGAATATCTGCCCAACTCCATCAAACCCTTATTGACAAACTGCCACGCCTGCGGGCAAGCCATCAGTGAAAATGAAGCATTGCTATGTCTGCATAACCATGAACGCTTCAACGGCAAAATATACTGTCGCGAGCACCAGCAGGCAGCCTTACAACAAAAAGCACCCCCTGCCAGCCACAAATCCGAAACCGAACCCGTACATGATGAATACTGCGAACACTCAAGCTGTCATGAAAAACTCAGCCAGGCAGTCATTCAATATTGCCAAAAGCACAGCAGCCGTTTCGGCGGCAAACTATATTGCCGCGAACATCAGCAGAGCAACACAACCGACAAAATAAGCAACACCCAAGCCGAGAAAACAGAAACAGAACAAATCCATTGCAACCACCCAGGCTGCGATAAGAAGCTTACCCCGGCAGTTGTCCAATATTGCCAAAAATATTCCAAACGTTTTCACGGTAAACTGTATTGCATGGAACACCAACGTGCCAAAAACCGTACCTAACCCGCCATATTATTTTCAGGTAGCCTGAAGCCATATATCCTTCACCAATCACATTGCAAAAGAGATCCCGCCATGTCCTGCGAACACCTCGTCATGTCCTACAGCACCTTTAGCAAGGAAAAAAACGACGCCCTCAAAGAGCCAATGTTTTTCGGCCAGCCCGTAAACGTCGCCCGCTACGACCAGCAGAAATACGAAGTATTTGAAAAACTGATTGAAAAACAGCTTTCCTTCTTCTGGCGGCCGGAAGAAATCGACGTATCGCGCGACCGCATCGACTACGCCAACCTGCCCGACCACGAAAAACACATCTTCATCAGCAACCTCAAATACCAAACCCTGCTCGATTCCATCCAAGGCCGCAGCCCCAACGTCGCCCTGCTGCCCTTGGTGTCTATTCCCGAGCTCGAAACCTGGATTGAAACCTGGAGCTTCAGCGAAACCATCCACTCGCGCAGCTACACCCACATCATCCGAAACATCGTCAACGACCCCTCCGTCGTATTCGACGACATCGTGCAAAACGAATACATCATCGCCCGCGCCGAAGACATCGCCTGCTACTACGACGACCTCATCGAATACACCCAATATTACAACCTGTTGGGCGAAGGCGAACACCGCGTAAACGGCAAAACCATCGTGGTGAGCCTGCGCGATTTGAAGAAAAAACTCTACCTCTGCCTGATGTGCGTCAACGTGCTCGAAGCCATCCGCTTCTACGTTTCCTTCGCCTGCTCCTTCGCCTTTGCCGAGCGCGAACTGATGGAAGGTAATGCCAAAATCATCAAACTCATCGCCCGCGACGAAGCCCTACACCTCACCAGCACCCAGCACATGCTTAACCTCATGCGCAGCGGCACCGACGACCCAGAAATGGCCGAAATCGCCGCCGAGCTGGAAAACGACTGCTTCGAGCTCTTCAAAAAAGCCGCCGAGCAAGAAAAAGAGTGGGCGGAATACCTCTTCAAAGACGGCAGCATGATCGGCCTGAACAAAGACATCCTGTGCCAATATGTGGAATACATCACCAACCACCGCATGATGGCCGTCGGCCTGAACGCCGCCTTCCCCGCCGCCACGCAAAACCCCATCCCCTGGATCAATGCCTGGCTCTCCTCCGACAACGTTCAGGTAGCCCCGCAGGAAGTGGAAATCTCCTCCTACCTCATCGGCCAAATCGACGCCGAAGTCAGCACCGACGACTTGGGTGACTTCGAACTGTAAACTCATCCGAAACCCAGCCAGAAGGCTACCTGAAAATCGCCAAACTGATTTTCAGGTAGCCTTTGAGCTTGAAGCCGCGTGTTAAAATAAAGCAGATTAATGTTCGATACCAAGCAGCCTGCGCAGCCCATCCACGCGCCGCAAAACAAGCCGACCCAGTATTCAGAAATTAAACTGCAATCAACCCATAACCAAACCCAACTGCCACACCACCATGCCCACCGCCAGCCAAATCGAAGCCCTCCTGCCGCAAACCCAATGCCGCCAATGCGGCTACGACGGCTGCGCCCCCTATGCCCAAGCCATCGCCCAAGGCCAAGCCCCCATCAACCTCTGCCCGCCCGGCGGCGATATCGTGCTGCACGAGCTTGCCGAGCTGCTGCACACCCCGCCGCTGCCCCTGGCCCAACCCGAAAAGGCCGCCGTAAAGGCCCTGGCCTACATCGACGAAGCCGCCTGCATCGGCTGCACCGCCTGCATCAAAGCCTGTCCCGTCGATGCCATCCTCGGCGCATCCAAACTCATGCACACTGTGCTGGCCGACGAATGCACCGGCTGCGGCCTTTGCCTGCCGCCCTGCCCTGTAGACTGCATCGAAATGCAGCCCGTACCCGATGCCGTATTGCCCCGCGCCGGCGCCCAAGCCCAACCCGCACAAGCCCGCCGCGCTGCTGCTGCACACGCCAAACAACGCTTCCAACACCGCGAGCAGCGCCAACAGCGTGCCGCCGCCGAACGCCGAGCCCACCTTGCCCAACGAGCCGCCGCCGTGCAAGCAGCCGCCCAAACGCCCCCATCTGCCCAACCGGCAGCCACACCCGCCAAACCAAACCATCCCGCCGCGCCCGCCTTCAACCCGGCCGACCTCATCGCCCGCGCCATGGCCGGCGCCCAGGCACGGCAAAACCAGCGCACCGTGCCCAGCAACCACGACAGCTTCCGCCAACAACAAATCGCCGCCGCCCAGCAACAAGCCGCCCACCGCCGTGCCCTGAAAAACATCCGCTACGGCAACGAAGCCGAGCAAGCCGCCGCCAAAGACTACCTCCGCCAACTCAAAGCCGAAGAAGCCCAATCCCAAAACTGACTCATCGCAGCCATCAAACAAAAAGGCTACCTGAAAATCCTACACAGCAATTTTCAGGTAGCCTTTTGTTGCTTCTTCAATGCCGGTTTAAGCCGGCCAATTCAGCCGCTTATTTGCCGGCCATCCGATTGATGATTTTCTCACCGCGCAGCTGGTGCAGCACCGCCACGGCAATGTGCCCGAAAGCCAGCACAAACAGCAAGTATGCCAGTTTGCCGTGTGCCGCGTTACCCAGTTGCGTCATCCACTCGATAGGCTGCTCGATTTTATGCATCACCGTGATGCCGAACACTTCCAAATCACCGCGTGCAGAGCCGTATTGGCGGATCATCGCCACCACCGGCACCGCCGCCATCAACACATACAGCGCGGCATGCCCCAGCTTCACCGCCAAGCTGCCGTGCGGGCGGTTGTGCCAATTGGCCAGCGCCCAAACCAGGCGCAAGGCCACCAAAACCAGCAGCAGGAAGCCCACCGATTTGTGGTAGCCCATCAGGCTGTAGTATTTTTCGTTAATATTCCACATGGCCGCCGTGCACAGCATAAAGGCAAACATGGCCGCCATCAGCCAAAGGAAAAAACGGCTGAGGGTGCCGTAGTATTGTGGTGTGTCTTTCATTGTTATTTCCTTTTTTAAACCGAAAAGCGGCGGATTATAACGGATTAGATTAACTTTCGATACCAAGCGGCAAGCCGCTGGCAATACACGGTAATCGAACGCTCTCCGGGCTCTGTCGGCAATATAGTGAATTAACAGAAATCAGGACAAGGCGGCGAGCCGCAGACAGTACACACGTTACGGCAAGGCGAGCCAACGCTGTACTGGTTTTTGTTAATTCACTATAAAAAGGCTACCTGAAACATTTCAGGTAGCCTTTTGATGCTTACCACACCGAGCAGCTTACTTGCCAAACAACGCCGCCACCATCTCGGCCTGCTCTTCGGTGAACGCGGGTTCGCCGAGGCGGGCGGCCACGGTGTATTCGTTGGCAAACTGCCGCTGGGCAAATACCGCCTGCCATTCTTTCAGGCGGGCGGTTTTGCCCTGTTTGAGCTTGGCGGCAACTTGCAGAGCGGTTTGTTTGCGGGTGGGCATAGTGGCAAATACCGTTTGAATAAAAGGATAGGTTTTGTGGCTGACGTAGATTAGCCCCAGAATTTAATTCGCTATATAGCTGCAAATAGCTTGGTTTAATATAAGGCTATCTGAAAACAGGTGCAAAAAAGACAGGCGGGAAAACCTGTCTTTTTCCATTTATGCAAGGAGGTGCGGTTTACAGCGCGTCTTTCAACGCTTTACCTGCACGGAATTTCGGAGATTTGGCAGCCGGAATAATCAGTTCTTTACCGGTTTGCGGGTTGCGGCCTTTGCGTTCGGCGCGTTCGCCCACGTAGAAAGTGCCGAAGCCAACCAGAGTTACGGTGTCGCCTTTTTTCAGAGCGGTGGTAACAGCCTTGGTAAAACCATCCAGTGCCTTGCCGGCAGCAGCTTTGGAAATGTCAGCTTCCTTAGCAATCGCTTCAATCAATTCAGACTTGTTCACGTTAAGTCCCTTTCTAGTTGAGGAGTAATGAAGAATCGGCCGATTGTGGTCGGCACCAATGCGTTTGTCTGCAACAGGCTGCTTTATAGCAAGTTCAAAATCATCGGTCAAGCAAATAAACGGCTGGAAAGCAGCTATTTTCAGCCAAAGCGGCAGGTTTGCGCCTTTCACACAACACAGCCTGCCGCTTTTCGACTTAATGCTTGGTGGCGCGGCCGCCGGATTTTGCCGGGGTTTTCGGCTTAGCTGCGGGCACGTCCTGCCAAGGTTGCGGCTGATATTCCAGGCCGAAGGAAAGCACTTCGTCAATCCAGCGCACCGGATGGATTTCCAGCCCTTCTTTCACGTTTTGCGGAATTTCTTCCAAATCTTTCACGTTTTCCTGCGGAATCAGCACATGCTTGATACCACCGCGCAGGGCAGCCAGCAGTTTTTCCTTCAAACCGCCGATGGGCAACACTTCGCCACGCAGGGTGATTTCGCCGGTCATAGCCACGTCGGCACGCACAGGAATACCGGTGAGCGAAGACACAATGGCCAGCGTCATACCGATACCGGCGCTGGGGCCGTCTTTAGGCGTAGCACCTTCCGGAACGTGCACATGGATATCGGTTTTCTCGTAGAAATCCGGGGCAATGCCCAATACTTCGGCACGCGAGCGCACCACGCTCCAAGCGGCAGAAATTGATTCCTGCATCACATCGCCCAGTTTGCCGGTGCGCAGGATATTGCCTTTGCCTTTGAGCGCAACGGCTTCGATGGTGAGCAGCTCGCCACCCACTTCCGTCCACGCCAGGCCGGTAACTTGGCCGACACGGTTTTCGTTCTCGGCCACGCCGTAATCGAAGCGGCGCACGCCGAGGTAGTCGTGCAGGTTGGCGGCATCCACCACCACGATTTGCGGCGCAGCAGCGCGTTTGGCGCTGGCTTTTTTATCTTGCTCCAATACCTGCTTCATCACCACCTTACGGCAGATTTTGGCGATTTCGCGGTCGAGCGAGCGTACGCCGGCTTCGCGGGTGTAGTAGCGGATGATGTCGCGTACCGCGCTTTCTTGAATATCGATTTCGCCTTTTTTCACCCCGTTACGCTCAATCTGCTTGGGCACGAGGTATTGCATGGCAATATTTACTTTTTCGTCTTCGGTGTAGCCGGAAAGTCGGATAATTTCCATGCGATCAAGCAGCGCGGGCGGGATGTCCATGCTGTTGGAAGTGGCGAGGAACATCACGTTGCTCAGGTCGAAATCCACTTCCACATAATGGTCGGCAAAGGAGTGGTTTTGCTCCGGATCAAGCACCTCCAATAGCGCGCTGGCCGGATCGCCACGGAAATCGCGGCCGAGTTTGTCGATTTCGTCCAGCAGGAACAGCGGGTTGTTCACGCCGGCTTTAATCATGTTTTGGATGATTTTGCCCGGCATCGAGCCGATGTAGGTACGGCGGTGGCCGCGGATTTCGCTCTCGTCATGGATGCCGCCCAAAGCCATGCGCACGTATTTACGACCGGTGGCTTTGGCAATAGATTGGCCAAGCGAGGTTTTGCCCACGCCGGGCGGGCCCACCAGGCACAGAATCGGGCCTTTGAGCTTGTTCATGCGTTTTTGCACCGCCAAGTATTCCAAAATGCGCTCTTTCACCTTTTCCAAGCCATAGTGGTCGGCATTGAGCACCAAATCGGCCTGCACAATATCTTTGCTGACCTTACTTTTCTTCTTCCACGGAATGTCTACCAGCGTTTCGATATAGTTGCGCACCACGGAAGACTCAGCCGACATCGGCGGCATCATGCGCAGCTTTTTCATTTCACCCAGCGCTTTTTCTTCCGCTTCCTTGCTCATGCCGGCTTCGCGCACCTGCTGTTCGAGTTGGTCGAGCTCTTCGCGTTCATCGCCCTCGCCCAACTCTTTCTGAATCGCTTTTACTTGCTCGTTCAGATAATAGTCGCGCTGGGATTTTTCCATCTGCCGCTTCACCCGGCCACGGATACGTTTTTCTACTTGCAAAATGTCCAGCTCAGCTTCCAGCTGGCCAAGCAGATGTTCCATGCGCTCGGCCACATCGGTGATTTCCAAAATCTCCTGCCGCTGCTCCAACTTGAGCTGCAAGTGGGCGGCAATGGTGTCCACCAGGCGGCTGTGGTCGGTGATGCCGTGAATGGTGCCGGCCACTTCGCCGGGGATTTTCTTGTTGAGCTTGATGAACTGGTCGAACTGCGCCAAAAGCGTGCGGCGCAGGGCTTCGTAGTCGCGGCCGTCGGTGTTTTCTTCGGCAGCCAGCACTTCAATTTCAGCTTGGAAATAATCGCCGCTGTCGTTCACGGCCAATGCGCGGGCGCGCTGCATGCCTTCCACCAGCACCTTCACCGTGCCGTCGGGCAATTTCAGCACTTGCAGGATGTTGGCCAGCGTGCCGATGGTGTGCAAATCGTCTGTGCCGGGGTCTTCGTTGGCCGGATTTTTCTGCGCCAAAAGGAACACCGGCCCGTCTTGCTCGATGGCGGCATCCAGCGCGGCAATGGATTTGGGGCGGCCGACAAACAGCGGCAGCACCATATGCGGATACACCACCACGTCGCGCAGCGGCAACATCGGCAGGGTGCGGTTTTCAGCGGGATTATGCTGGGATTGGGTCATTATCTTCTCGGTTATTGTTTTCAGTTGGATAGGATGGCTAAAGCCTCATTGCCCGGCAAATTGGGGGCAGCCAAGCGCATTTCAAGCATTCGGCGGAGTTTAGTTTGTAAAAGGCTACCTGAAAACCGGCAGCGGTTTGAATTTTGTTGACACTATGCTTTCAGGTAGCCTTTTGCCTGATGCCGTCGAAACATGCAAGCCAAAGTTGCCGCCGCCAGCTGCTTCTGTCTATACTGCCTCCCATCTCCCATTCCCGCCCACACCAGCCGGCAAACGCCATGACTACCCCCGCCCTCATCTGGCAAGGCATCCCTGCCGAACAAGAGCTTGCCGCCGCCATCTCCCGGCATCCCCGCGCCGCCTGCATTTTTCTCAGCGACGATTTTTCAGGTAGCCTCCATGAGCCCGATAAAGGCTACCTGAAAAGTTGTGCCGCCTCCGCCGCCAACTTTATCCCCGCCGATACCAACCCGCTGCAGCGCGATATTTATCTGCTGCCCGCTGCCGCCGAGTTGGCACAATACGGCTTCGGCGAACCGGTTTGGCAAAACAGCCCGCCCGTACCGCAACAGCCGGGCTCGGGCAAACCCTGGCAAATTGCCCCTCCACCCATCCCTGTGGAACGCGTACTGATTATCGGCGGCGGTATTGCCGGCGCAGCCACCGCCCACGCCCTCGCCCGACGCGGCATCAGCAGCCTAATTCTCGAGCAAAACGACCAGCCCGCCCGCGCTGCCTCCGGCAACCGGCAAGGCCTGCTCTACGCCAAAATCTCCGCCCACCCCACCCTGCAAACCCGCCTCCTGCTGGGCAGCTACGGCTACAGCCGCCGCCTGCTCGAACACCTTCTGCCCGACAGCCCGGACTGGCAAGCCTGCGGCGTGCTGCACCTCAACTACAACCAGAGCGAAACCCGCCGCAACCGCGAGCTGGCCGAGCAACGCGCCAACCGCCATCTTTATTACGCCGTCAGCCCCGCCGAAGCCGAAGCACGCTCCGGCATCCCGCTGGGTGGGCAGAGCGGCCTGTTTTGGCCGCAGGGCGCCTGGCTCAACCCGCCCTCCTTCGCCGCCGCCCTGCTCGAATCGTCCCGCATCCGCGTGCTCACGCAGCATCGACTCACCAATCTGCAACGCCACGGCAGCGAATGGCGGCTTGCCGTGCAAACGCTGCAAGGCATGCAGACTTTTTCAGGTAGCCACATCGTGTTCTGCTGTGGCGCCGAGCAATTGGCCGATATCCTGCCCGAAGCCCTGCCGCTGCAATTCATCCGCGGCCAAACCAGCCTAGCCGACGCTTCGCCTCTCAGCCGCCGGTTGCGCTGCGCCCTAAGCGCCGATGCCTATATTTCGCCGGAGTATCGTCATCAGCACTGTTTCGGCGCCAGCTTCGTGCCCAACAAGCAAAGCAGCGAGTTGCGTGCTGCAGAAGACGACGGCAACCACGCCAAACTGGCGCAACTCTCGCCCGAACTCGCCGCCGCACTGCCCGCCTACCAGTCCGGTCATGCCGCCGTGCGCGCCGACTGCTACGACCACCTGCCCGCGGTGGGCGCATTGGGCGACTGGGCGGCGATGCGCATGCAATACGCCAAACTCGCCCACGATAAAAACTACCACCTGCCCGACCTGCCCTGCCCCCACCTGCCCGGCCTGTTTGTGAACAGCGGGCACGGCAGCCGCGGCCTCGCTACTGCTCCGCTATGCGGCGAACTGGTAGCGGCACAGCTATTGGGCCAGCCGCTGCCAGCCGAACCAGAAGTGGCCGCCGCCCTCGCCCCCAACCGCCTGCTGATTCGTCGCATTATCCACCGGCAGACTTAAAGGCTGCAGGCTACCTGAAAATGTAATACTGGCAGAATAGTCTTTCGCTTGATCTGCTCCATCTAGCCAGCTGGAATGCCTGTAAAGCCTTTTTCATTGAAGGAATAACGCAATGTGGTATCAATCATTTGAATTTTACGACCAACACCCTCCTGCCACGCCGGACGACATTGCCGCATTCCGTGCTCCTTTGCCCGAAGCCGAACGCACCAATGCATTAAACTATCTAGACTCCTACGCAACACAGCTCAGCGCCACCGGATATTGCCTGCCGCCCCACTTTTATATCCCCAACGAACTGATGCAGCTTTGGCAATATTCTGTGCACGGCGGCATCACGGGCAATGGGCATGATTTTGGCTACTTCTCACCGGCAGAAACTGTATCTTATTATTTTAGCTATCAGTTCTGGTATTGCGCGCCCAATTTGCTGCCGATTGCATTCGATGGCGGCGGCGTGTTCTATTGTTACGACTTTGGGCAGCCCGGCCCTTTAATTGTGATGAAAGACTCAGGCTCGGATGACCTGGGCGTTCCTGTTGGCAGCAGCCTTGCCGACGTGCTGGCTCAAGAATTGGATTACTGAATAGTAATCCAATTCAAAAGGCTACCTGAAACCTCAAACCAACCAAACCCACACGAAAACACATCATGCCCAACCGCACACTCCTCCTCGACCACCCGCAGCCGCTGCTCGACCAGCTGCATGCGCGTTCCAGCAGCAGCGAAATGCACGGCGGCAACAGCGTGCAGCTCTTGCAGGACAGCCGCGAAAACTTTCCCGCTTGGCTGGAAGCAGTGGCTGCTGCCGAGCATTATGTGCTGATTGAAATGTATATTTTCGCCGCCAACGATTTCGGCGTGAGGCTGCGCGATTTGCTGGTGGAAAAATGCCGCCAGGGCGTGAGCGTGGTGCTGGTGTACGATTGGATCGGCAGCCTGTGGCCGTCGGTGTGCCGCTTTTTTGAGCCGCTCAAGCAGGCCGGTGCGCAAGTGGTGGCCTACAACCCGCCCGGTTTTGCCAGTGGTATCGGCCTGCTCTCGCGCAACCACCGCAAATCCTTCGTGATAGACGGCCACACCGCCTTCGTGAGCGGATTGTGTGTGTCTTCCGCCTGGGAAGGCAACCCGACCGCAGGCGTAGCGCCGTGGCGCGATACTGGGCTGAAACTGCAGGGGCCGGTGGTGGCCGAAGTGGTGCAGGCTTTATCCGACACGCTGCGCTCGCAAGGCGAAAGGCTACCTGAAAACATCACCCCTTATGACGGCACGGCTGCCGGCACGGTGCGCGCCGGCGTGGTGGCCACCACGCCCAGCAACAACAATATGATGCGGCTGGATTTGAACGCGCTGGCGCTGGCGCGGCGCAACCTGTGGCTCACCGACGCCTATTTCATGCCCACCCGCCTCTACACCCAGGCCCTTATCAACGCTGCCAACGACGGCGTGGACGTGCGCATCCTCGTGCCGCGCACTTCCGATATCCGCTGGATAGGCCGCGTGTCGCGCACCCGCTACCGCAGCCTGTTGGAAGCCGGTGTGCGCGTATTTGAATGGGACGGCCCGATGATTCACGCCAAAAGCGCCATTGCCGACGGCCAATGGGCGCGCGTGGGTTCGACCAATCTCAATTTCGCCAGCTGGTATCTCAACCGCGAATTAGACGTGGTGATCGAAGACGCGGTAGTGGTGCACCAGCTGGAGCAGATGTTTCTGCAAGACCTTGCCAACGCCACCGAAATCGTGCTCAACAGCAGCGAACGCCGTGCCGCCCTGCGCCGGCGCCACCAAATGCTCTCCAAGCGGCACAGCCGCCAGCGCGCCCAAGCTGCCGCCCGCCAACTGCTACAACTTTCCAGCATGTTTCGCGGCAACTTCTACGGCACGCGCACGGTGGATGAAAACGAAGCCAAATCCTATCTGAGCCTGGGCATAGGCATGCTGGCGCTGGCGCTGCTGCTATGGTTCGCGCCCTATCTGTTGGTGGTACCGTTGATATTCCTGCTGTTGGCCGGCGGACTTTCCACCACCGTCCACGCCGTGCGCCAACTGTGGCGCTTCCGGCGCCGCAAACGTTCGGGCAAAACGGATCAATCCGGCTGAAGGTCAAGGCTACCTGAAACCGGGTAGGAGTAGTTATTTTTGCCCCCTTTCTTCAGTTTTCAGGTAGCCTCTGCTGCCACTACAAAGGCTACCTGAAACGATGTTCCACCAAGCCAAGACCTATTGTTCAATCTTCAGGTAGCCTATTCAGCATAAATTAACACAAAATAACAAAACGCAAGATATAAACACCCGCTCCTGCCTGCCAACCTAATCGGTTTTGCCTGATTTAAATTGTCAAAGAGGCTATTGCCTATAGCAATGATTGCTGGCATAGCAAGGTAAAATACGCATAAAATAATCCCGTATACGATATAGGCTTATTGTTTCTGCTGATTTTTCTGTGGCGATATAAAAGCTACTATAAAATAATTGATAGTAATTTCTATTTATGCTAGTATGTAAATAGGCAACTGCTTCGCTTTGCCGCCCATTCAACCAAATTAAATTAGGAGAAAACAATGCGTCGATTATTATCCGCATTCTGCCTGCTGGCCGCCCTAGGCTTGGCCGCGCCGGCTTATGCCAAATTCAGAGTAGTCACCACCTTCACCGTGATTCAGGATATTGCCCAAAACGTGGCGGGGGATGCCGCGGTGGTGGAATCGATTACCAAGCCGGGCGCAGAAATCCATGATTACCAGCCCACGCCGCAAGACATTGCCAAAGCGCAATCTGCCGATTTGGTGCTGTGGAACGGGCTGAACCTGGAACGCTGGTTTGAGCGCTTCTTCCAAAACGTGCGCAACAAACCGGCAGTGGTGGTTACGCAAGGCATCACCCCGATGTCGATTCACGAAGGCCCCTATCGCGGCCAGCCCAATCCGCACGCTTGGATGTCTACCCGCAATGCTTTAATCTATGTGGAAAACATCAAAAACGCGCTGATTAAATACGACCCGCAAAACGCCGCCACCTACACCCGCAACGCCGCCGCCTATGCCCAACGCATCCGCAATCTAGACCGCCCCTTGCGCGAAAAACTGGCGCGGGTGCCGCAAAACCAGCGTTTCTTGGTGACCAGCGAAGGCGCGTTCAGCTATCTGGCACGCGACTACGGTTTTAAAGAAGTGTATCTATGGCCAATTAATGCCGAGCAGCAAGGCACGCCGCAACAGGTGCGCCGCGTAATCAACACCGTGCGGCAAAACCATATTCCGGTAGTGTTCAGCGAGAGCACCGTATCACCGCGTCCGATGCAGCAAGTATCGCGCGAAACCGGCGCCAAATACGGCGGCGTGTTGTATGTGGATTCGCTTTCCGCCAAAAACGGCCCGGTGCCCACCTATCTCGACCTGCTCAACACCACGGTTTCCACCATTGTCAGAGGATTTGGAAAATAATGTCCGAACAAGCCGCCTCCATCAGCGTTGAATCGGTAACGGTTCGCTACAACAACGGCCACACGGCCATCCGCGACGTGAATTTCACGCTGCAAGGCGGCACCACCTGCGCGCTGGTGGGCGTAAACGGCAGCGGCAAATCCACCCTGTTTAAAAGCCTGATGGGGCAGATTAAGCCGAAATCGGGCAGCATCCGCCTGTGCGGCCTGCCCGTGCCGCAGGCGCTCAAGCGCAACCTGGTGGCCTATGTGCCGCAAAGCGAGGAAGTGGATTGGCAGTTTCCCGTGTCGGTGTACGACGTGGTGATGCAGGGTCGCTACGGCTACCTGAATTTCCTGCGCCTGCCCAAAGCGGAAGACAAACACAAAGTGCAGGAAGCCATGGAACGGGTGGGCATTGCCTATTTGGCACAACGGCAAATCGGCGAACTCTCCGGCGGGCAGAAAAAACGCGTATTCCTGGCACGCGCGCTGGCGCAGCAGAGCAAGATTATCTTGCTGGATGAGCCGTTTACCGGTGTGGATGTGAAAACCGAAGATGCGATTGTGGATTTGCTCGGCCAACTGCGCGCGCAAGGGCACCTGATTTTGGTGTCCACCCACAACCTCGGCATGGTGCCCGATTTTTGCGACCAAGTGGTGATGATCAACCGTACCGTGCTGGCCGCCGGCCGCACCGAACACACTTTCAACCAGCACAACCTCGAATTGGCCTTCGGCGGCGTGCTGCGCCATTTCCGCCTCTCCGGCAGCGATTTGCACGACGATGAAGACCGCCGCGTGCTCACCGTGCTCACCGACGACGAACGCCCCGCCGTGTTCTACGGCCAAGCCAAACACGATCCGCCCGCCGTACCCTGCTGCAGCGATGCCCAAGGCAACTGTGCAGAGCAGGAAAACGGCAGCGAAGGGAGCGGCTCATGCTAGACATGCTGCTGGAGCCGTTTGCCTACGAATACATGGTGAAAGCCATCGTGCTGAGCGCGGCGGTGGGCGGCATGTGCGCGTTTTTGTCGTCTTACCTGATGCTCAAAGGCTGGTCGCTGATTGGCGACGCGCTGTCGCACTCGGTGGTGCCCGGCGTGGCAGTTACCTATGCGCTCGGCCTGCCCTATTCTGCCGGCGCGTTTGTGTCCGGCATTTTGGCGGCGCTGTCGATTTTGTGGATACGCGCCATCACGCAGCTGAAAGAAGACGCGGTAATCGGCTTTATCTTCACCACCTTCTTTGCCGTCGGCCTGTTTATCGTGTCGGTAAACCCGACTGCGGTCAACGTGCAGGAAATCGTGTTGGGCAATATTTTGGGCATTGCCGACGAAGATATTTTTCAGGTAGCCATCATCATCGGCGTGTGCCTGCTGTTTATGCTGTTCACTTGGAAAAACCTGCTCTTGGTATTTTTTGACGAAACCCAGGCTGTGGCCGTCGGCCTCTCGCCGCTGCGCTATAAAATTTTGTTTTTCTGCCTGCTCAGCGCCTGCGTGGTGGCCGCGCTGCAAACCGTGGGCGCAATTTTGGTGATCGCCATGGTGGTTACCCCCGGCGCCACCGCCTATCTGCTCACCGACCGCTTCGGCAAGCTGGTGCTGATTGCAGTGGCGCTCGGCATCATTACCTGTGCCTTGGGCGCCTACATCAGCTTTTTCCTCGACGGCGCCACCGGCGGCGTGATTGTATGCCTGCAAAGCCTGCTGTTCCTGCTCGCCTTCGTGTTTGCGCCCAAATACGGCCTGTTGCGGCAAAAATTCGGCGCCGCGCCGCAGGCGGCGGAAGAAACGGAGGCCGGCCATGTCTGAGCTGATCAACTGGTTTGCCGAGCCGCTCGCCTTCCCTTTCATGCAGAATGCCCTGCTCACCGCGCTGATTGTATCCATTACCTGTGGGCTGCTCTCCTGCTATCTGGTGCTCAAAGGCTGGTCGCTAATGGGCGACGCAGTGTCGCACGCGGTGCTGCCCGGCATCGTGCTGGCCTTTGTGTTTGGCATTCCGCTGCAAATCGGCGCATTCGCTTCCGGCCTGCTCTGCTCCGTGGGCGTAGGCTACCTGAAAAACAACAGCCGCCTCAAAGAAGACACCGTGATGGGCATCGTATTCTCCGGTATGTTCGCGCTCGGCCTTGTGTTGTTTACCAAAGTGGAAACCGACCAACACCTCACCCACATCCTGTTCGGTAACGTGTTGGGCGTGAGCCGCGAAGAGCTGCTGCAAACCTTCGCCATCTGTACCGCCGTGGCCTTGGCCGTGCTGCTCAAACGGCGCGACTTCATGCTCTACTGCTTCGACCCCGCCCAAGCGCGCATTGCCGGCCTCTCCCCGCAGTTCTTGCACTACAGCCTGCTCACCCTGCTCGCGCTGACCATCATCACCGCCATGCAGGTGGCCGGCGTGGTGCTGGTAGTGGCCATGCTCATTTCCCCCGGCATCACCGCCTTCCTGCTTACCAAACGCTTTGAGCGCATGATGATCATCGTGGTGGCGACTTCCGTATTCACCAGCCTCACCGGCACCCTGCTCAGCTACCACCTCAACTCCGCCACCGGCCCCAGCATCGTAATTTTGCAGGCCATTCTTTTCCTGCTCGCCCTCATCTGGAACAAACTGCGGCAGGCGTTTGGCCAAGAAAAGGCGGCAGCGGCTAGCTGAAACCTGGCAGCAACAAGTTGCATATTCGCCCGCCATAATGAAAAGGCTACCTGAAACATTCAGGTAGCCTTTTCATTATGGCGGCACTCACACCTTCACCACCAAAGTTTGCAACATCAAATCCTGCGGCGTTTGATAATTGCCGCGCTTGCGGCACAGCATAACCAAATACAGCAATTGCACCGCGCAATAAACAATACGGCCCAAACCCAGGCCGCTGAGCAGCCCGCACAGCGCAAGCAGCACCACAAAGAAAAACCCTTCGCGTGCCAGCACATATTTGGCGAAGCCCGGATTCGCGCCGGTGTCCGTAATCACACGGATACGCAAAATCTTTTGGCCAATGCTTTGTCCGCTGCGACTCATCATAAACACCTGCGCCACCCCCAGCAGCAACCCAGCCACCAGCCCCACCGGCAAAAGCAGCAGCAACCAAGGCATTTCGGCTTGCACATAGGCCCTAGTGTACTCAATCCTTAATAAAAACATAACCAACAGCATAATAGGCAGAATGCGGTCGATAGCACCGGCCAGCAAGCGTTGCCACGGCTTAGCCAACTCCACCTCCTTCATCCGCTCCGCTGCCTGCGGCTCGGCTGCTGATTCAGGAGGGCGATAGGCTTGGCGGAAATTTTGCATGGTTTGTCCCCATATTAGGCCAGATAAATAAGGCTACCTGAAAACGGGAAAATGATTTCAGGTAGCCTTACGCATGAATAACGGGCGACTTAGTTTTTGATGACCAATGTCTTCGCCAGCAAATCCTGCAAAGTTTGGCGGTTGCGGTTTTCCATAAACAGCATCACGACACAGGCGATACCAGCAACGATGGCTAGCAGGTTACCCAAGTCTTCGCTGAATACGCTAATCAGGGTGAAAATAAAGTTATAGCCAAATTCACGTACAAGCACATATTTAACGAAACCAGGATTGTCGCCATCCTCAGTAATCACGCGGATACCTACGATTTTTTTGCCGATACTTTGGCCATCGCGCACCATGATAACTAAGTTGTAAATCAGCAAGCCGATAGCTGCCACAAGGGCAATAGTAAATACAACCATCGCTGCCTTACCACCACTTCCGCCCATGAAGCCTACTAAAATGGCTGCCAAAATACCGATACCGGCAAAGGGGAGGCCGTCCATAATTCTGGCGCCCATCCGCTGCCACGGGCTGGCCAGCTCTACTTCCATTTCATTGTCATCGAATAAATCGTTTTCCAATGCGGTGGAGGCATAGGCTTGGCGGAAATTTTCGTTTGGGTTTTCGCGGAAATCTTGCATGAGTGTATCTCCCTCGGGCGGCTGCAAATATTTGTGCCTACCCTGTTGTTAATATAGACGTTGTTGGAAAGTTGCGGATTTTAACAGTTTGGCGTGATTTGTAAATATTTACCGCTTTTCAGGTAGCCTTTTGTTGCATCAGGCTACCTGAAATATATCGAAGACTCCGCACTGTGCGAAAAAGCGGCACAAGCCGCTTTGTTCACACCCTGCCGCGATTGGCTTCGGCCATCAAGGCGAGCAGCTCTTCGGTGGTGTCCCAGCCGATGCAGGCGTCGGTGATGCTTTGGCCGTAGGTTTCCGGCTTGTCTTGGCGGCCTTCCACCAAGTGGCTTTCCACCATGATGCCCATGATGTTTTGCTCGCCGTTTTGCAGCTGCGCGGCCACATCGCGCGCCACTTCCATTTGGCGGGAGTAGTCTTTGCGGCTGTTGGCATGGCTGAAATCCACCATCAATCTAGGCGTTACGCCGGCTTTGGCCAGCTGTTCGGCGGCGGCTTTAACGTGCTCCGCGCTATAGTTCGGCTCTTTGCCGCCGCGCAGTATGGCGTGGCAGTCGGGGTTGCCGGCAGTGTGGACAATGGCGGAGTGACCGGCTTTGGTTACGGAAAGAAAGTGATGCGGATGGGAGGCGGCACCAATGGCATCAATGGCGATTTTGAGGTTGCCGTCGGTGCCGTTTTTGAAGCCGACCGGGCAAGAGAGGCCGCTGGCGAGCTCGCGGTGCACCTGGCTTTCGGTGGTTCGCGCACCGATGGCGCCCCAGGAGATGAGGTCGGCGTAATACTGCGGGGTAATCATGTCGAGGAATTCGGTGGAGGCGGGCATGCCGAGGTTGTTTAAATCCAACAGCAGGCGGCGGGCCTGGCGCAGGCCGAAGTTGATGTCGAAAGTGCCGTTGAGGTGCGGGTCGTTGATGAGCCCTTTCCAGCCCACGGTGGTGCGCGGTTTTTCAAAATAAACACGCATCACGATCAGCAGCTCTTTTTCGTATTTTTTGCGCAGGGGCAGCAGGCGCTGGGCGTATTCGAGGGCGGCTTTGGGATCGTGGATGGAGCAGGGGCCGATGATAACAAGCAGGCGCTGGTCGCGGCCGTGCACCAGGTCGGCAATCTGGTGGCGGGTGGTCTCCACCAGATCGGCGGCGGTTTCGCTGATGGGCAGTTCGTAGAGGTGGGCGATGGGGGGCAGCAGTTCGCTGATGCTGCGGATGCGTACGTCGTCGGTGCGGCTGAAGGTTTGGGCGTGGCTCATGGCTTGTGTTTTGCTGTGATTGGAAAGGGCTTATTGTGGACTGGGCGGCGGCGGCTGGCAAGGGCTTAATGTTCAGGTAGCCTTGGATGGGCTGTTGAGGCTACCTGAAAATTGATGGCTGCTTGATGCGAGCCTGTATTCTATCGGTATTTCTCTAGTCCTGATGAATTTTAGCCTACCCTTATCTTGCGGGCTAAGAATTTGGTTTCAGGTAGCCTGTTGCTAGGGGCTACCTGAAAACGCTATTGGCTCTATGCGTTGCACCTTTAAGCATTAAAAACCGTTTTCCATCATGATATGGCCGGGGATGCGGTTGCGGTGCATGGCAAAACCGAGCTTGAGCAGGGCTTGGAAGGTGTCTTTCACCATGGCGGGGTTGCCGCACA
>CAUPYH010000022.1:0-25929 GCA_963515595.1 uncultured Eikenella sp.
CAAAAAGCGTTTTTTCAGATATAGAGCCTAATACAAAACGATATTTATTTAATTCGTCTGTTTCATAAATATCTATTATGTATTCCATACCATATCCCTTTTTCAGACGGTCCTTTATTTCAGTTCCGCCAGTTTCTTCTCAATCGCTTCCTCAGTCATGAAGCTGCACATTTTGTGGTTGTTCAGCAGCATCACGGGGGCATCGCCGCATGCGCCCATGCACTCGCCTTCAACCAGGGTGAATTTGCCGTCGGGCGTGGTTTCGCCGTAGCCGATGCCGAGTTTTTTCTTCAGATATTCGCCGGCATCCACGCCGCCGCGCAGGGCGCAAGGGAGGTTGGTGCAGACGGTGAGTTTGTATTTGCCGACAGGCTTGAGGTCGTACATATTGTAAAAAGTAGCAACTTCATAGGCCTGCACGGGAGGGATACCGATGTAGTCGGCAACAAATTCGATGGTTTCGGGGGCGAGCCAGCCTTTTTCGGTTTGCGCAATACGCAGCGCACCCATGATGGCGGAGCGGTGGCGATCAGCCGGGTATTTGGCCAATTCGGTATCGATTTGTTTCAAGGATTCTGCGGATAACATTAGCGGTCTACCTCTCCGAATACGATGTCTTGCGTGCCGATGATGGCAACGACGTCGGCCAGCATATGGCCTTTGGCCATTTCGTCCATGCCTTGCAGATGGGCAAAGCCGGGGGCGCGGATTTTCAGGCGGTAAGGTTTGTTGGCACCGTCTGAAATGATGTATACGCCGAATTCGCCTTTGGGGTGTTCTACGGCGGTGTAGGTTTCGCCTTCGGGCACATGCATGCCTTCGGTAAACAGTTTGAAGTGGTGAATCAGGTCTTCCATGCCGAACTTCATTTCGGTGCGCTTGGGCGGGGCGACTTTGTGGTCGTCCACGATGACGGGGCCGGGATTGACGCGCAGCCAGTCAACACACTGCTGGATAATGCGCACGGATTGGCGCATTTCGTTGATGCGGCAGAGGTAGCGGTCGTAGCAGTCGCCATTTACGCCGACGGGAATGTCGAAATCCATTTTATCGTAGACTTCGTAAGGTTCTTTTTTACGCACGTCCCATTCAATGCCGGAGCCGCGCAGCATCACGCCGGTGAAGCCTTTTTGCAGGGCGCGCTCGGGGGAAACCACGCCGATGCCGACAGTACGCTGTTTCCAGATGCGGTTATCAGTCAGCAGGGTTTCGAGGGTGTCGATGCGGCCGGGGAATCGTTTACAGAAGGCTTCAATGAAGTCGAGCATGGTGCCTTCGCGTGCTTCATTCAGCTCTTTCAACACTTTGGCATTGCGGAATTTGCTGGCTTCATATTTGGGCATGAAGTCAGGCAGGTCGCGGTATACGCCGCCGGGGCGATAGTAGGCGGCGTGCATGCGGGCACCGGAAACGGCCTCATACAAATCCATCAGCTCTTCACGATCGCGGAAGGCATAGAGGATGGCGGTCATCGCGCCGATGTCGAGGGCGTGCGAACCGATGCCCATCAGGTGGTTGAGGATGCGGGTTACTTCCGCAAACATGGTGCGGATGTATTTGGCGCGAATGGGGATGTCGATGCCGAGCAGTTTTTCGATAGCGAGACAGTAGGCCTGTTCGTTTACCATCATGGAAACGTAGTCCAGCCTATCCATATACGGCAGGGCTTGCAGGTAGGTGCGTGTTTCGGCCAATTTTTCGGTGCCGCGGTGCAGCAGGCCGATGTGCGGGTCGGCGCGGACAATGGTTTCGCCTTCCAGCTCCAAAATCATGCGCAATACGCCGTGGGCGGCAGGGTGCTGCGGGCCGAAGTTGATGGTGTAGTTTCTGAGTTTAGTGGCCACCGTAGTTCTCCTCGCGGACGACGCGCGGGGTAATTTCGCGCGGCTCGATGGTTACAGGCTGATAGATAACGCGTTTTTCGGTTTCGTCGTAACGCATTTCAACATAGCCGGAAATGGGGAAATCTTTGCGGAAGGGGTGGCCGACAAAGCCGTAGTCGGTAAGGATGCGGCGCAGGTCGGGGTGGTTTTCGAAAACGATGCCGTACATATCGAAGGCTTCGCGCTCATACCAGTCGGCACTGTTGTAAATATTGATAACGGATTGAACCAACGGGAAATCGTCGTTTTCCGCCCACACGCGCACGCGGATGCGCTGGTTATTCTTCACAGATAACAGCTGGCTGACCACGGCAAAGCGTTTACCGGGCCAAGGTTCGTTTTTATACGTGCTGTAATCGACACCGCACAAATCCACCAAAAGCTCAAAGTGCATTTCTTCGTGGTCGCGCAGGGTTTGCATAATATCGAGATAGTATTCAGGACGGCATTCGACAGTTACTTCATCCAAAGCCAACAATACTTTATCCGCCTTACCTTCCAAGATGCGCTGTGCCGCGCTGTATAAATCTTTCGGGTGCATGGTGCGCTCCTAGTTGCGGGCAATGGTGTAAGTGCGCTTAATTTTGCCCTGAAGCTGAATCAGGCCGTAAATCAAGGCTTCGGCAGTCGGCGGGCAGCCGGGCACATACACGTCTACCGGCACCACACGGTCGCAACCGCGCACCACTGAATAGGAATAATGGTAATAACCGCCGCCGTTGGCGCACGAACCCATCGACAACACCCAACGCGGCTCCGCCATCTGGTCGTACACGCGACGCAGGGCGGGTGCCATTTTATTAGTAAGCGTACCCGCCACGATCATCAAGTCTGATTGGCGCGGCGACGGACGAAAAATAATGCCGAAGCGGTCGAGGTCGTAACGCGCCATACCGGCATGCATCATCTCTACTGCGCAACAGGCCAAACCGAAAGTTACCGGCCACAGCGAGCCGGTACGCACATAGTTGAGCACGGTATCCGCGCTGGCGGTAATGAACCCTTTGTTCAGAATGCCTTCTACTCCCATTCCAGCGCTCCTTTTTTCCACTCGTATACAAAACCCACACCGAGCACGACGATGAAGACAAACATCGACCAGAAGGCAAACTGCCCCGTCTGAGCCAGCAAATCTTTGAACACCACTGCCCACGGAATCATAAACGCCACTTCCAAATCAAACAGGATGAACAAAATCGCCACCAAGTAATAACGCACGTCAAACTTCATGCGCGCGTTTTCAAACGCCTCGAAGCCGCACTCGAACGGCTGGTCTTTTTCGGCATAGTGGCGTTTGGAGCCCAGCAGCGTACCGAGCAGGATAAACAGCACGCCGGCAATCAGGCCGACCAAAATAAAGACAAAAACGGGAAAATAGTTAGCCAACATGGTTTGCACTCTGAAATAGACGTAAAAATGCAGGTAAAACCAACGCGCATTGTAACCAAATTTTTTTCCGCATTCAAAATAAACAGGCTAAAAAGCACAATATTATCATTATATTATAATGATAATAATTTTCGATATTAAAATAGTGCTGGTAAGAATCACACCTCTTCACAGAGTTTTGATTTAAATCAATATCATAAGTTTAGCCGTATAAAATATATGGATATGGAGCATGGTTTCCCAGCCGCAGGCTACCCGAAAGCAGTTTGTCGCCTCTGTGCAAAAGCGTGTAGAATGCGGCGGTTTGCTATTGATGCCAGATTGGGGCTTCAAATTTATGGATCCTTCCGGTTCCCACAAGATTCTGTTTTCCCTTATTTATTCTTCCTGATTTCTCCCGTGCGCCATTACCGTGATGCACGGTAAGGAGTGCGCATGCCTACCCTACCGCCCTCTTCCGAACAGCCGCAGATCGATACCGCCCGTATCCACGAACTGGCCGATGCCCTGCTGCCGGTGTATGACACCATCCGGCCCGACAGCGTGCTGGACAACCCTTATTTAAACAACTGTCTGGCCGAACTCATCGAAATCCTGCACGAGCTGCATCCGGCCGACATTGCCGCCGTCCTCGAATCGCTGCCGCTGCAATCCCGCCTGTTGGTATGGAAATTGGTGGAGCCGGAGAGCGACGGCTCCATCCTGTTGGAAGTATCCGATGCCGTCCGCGAATCTCTGATTGAAAACATGGAGCGGCAGGAAATCCTGGCCGCCGTGGAAGACATGGACGTGGACGACTTGGCCGAACTGGCCGACGACCTGCCGCGCCAAATTGTGGCCGAAGCCCTGCAATCATTGGGCGAGGAAGAACGCGCCCAAGTGCAGGCCTCCATGTCGTTTGCCGACGACCAAGTGGGCGCCATCATGGACTTCGAGCTGGTGAGCATCCGTGCCGATGTTACCTGCGAAGTGGTACTGCGCTACCTGCGCCGCTTCGAGAGCCTGCCCGACCACACCGACAAAATCTTCGTGGTTGATGAAAACGACGTCCTGCAAGGCGTGTTACCCATCCGCAAACTCCTCGTGGCCGATCCCGACGAAATCGTCGAGCACATCATGGCGCGCGACATTGTGCGCTTCCACCCCGAAGACAACACCGAAGAAGCCGCGCAGGCGTTTGAGCGTTACGACTTGGTAACCGCGCCCGTAACCGATGCCGAAGGCAAACTCATCGGCCGCCTGACCGTAGACGAAATGGTGGACGTAATCCGTGAAGGAACCGAAGCCGATATGTTGAACATGGCCGGTTTGCAGGAAGACGAAGACCTGTTCGCTCCTGTGCTTGATTCCGTGAAAAACCGCTGGATGTGGCTGGCCATCAACCTCTGCACTGCCTTCCTCGCCAGCCGTGTAATCGGCGCATTCGAAGGCAGCATTGCCCAAATTGTCGCCCTGGCCGCGCTAATGCCGATTGTGGCCGGCATCGGCGGTAACTCCGGCAACCAAACCATCACCATGATCGTGCGTGCTATGGCCATGGGGCAGCTTTCAGGTAGCCAGGCGCTACATCTGCTGCGCAAAGAAGTGGGTGTGGCGCTGATCAACGGCGTGATTTGGGGCGGCGTGATGGGCGTGGTGGCCTGGCTGCTGTATAAAAACATCGGCATCGGCCTGGTAATGGTGGCCGCCATGACGCTAAACCTGCTGCTCGCCGCCACCGTGGGCGTACTGATTCCGGTGATCATGGATAAACTCGGCCGTGATCCGGCACTGGGCAGCTCGGTACTGATTACCGCCGTTACCGACTCCGGCGGCTTCCTGATTTTCCTCGGGCTGGCTACAATCTTTTTGCTTTAATATCAAGCTTAAATTTTCAAGTAGCCTTTCCCGACCACACGAAGGCTACCTGAAAAATTTAGCGACAGAAAACTTATAGCTGCAACAACGCATGAAGAAGTAAGTATTTTAGTTATCCTCCACCATACGGCGATAGCCACCTCAATTAAAAAAAGGCTACCTGAAAGCCTCTCGGCACTTTCAGGTAGCCTTTCCCTTTAACTCAATACAGTTGGCTAATGCCCCGTTTCCATCTTTGCCACCTCATGCGGATTAAGGCGAGCATGGTCTTCCTGCCCCAATCCAACCAGTTGGCGCAGGCGGGTCATATAGAGGTTCACATCCAGCCCCTGCCCGTTGCGCTGCGCGCTCCAGATGGTTTCGGCCAGCGCGTCCATCATATCGTGTTCGGCGCGTACCCAGTCGCCGGCATAGCGGCTTTGCAGCTCATGGTGGATGGCGCGGATGCCGGGCGGTTGGTCGATGTCGCTCTGTTCCTGTATCGAAAGGTGCAGCGACAGATGCAGGAAGGGATTGGTCTCGCCCTGCTCCGGCGTCCAGTTGCGCTCGAGGTAGCGTTCGATATTGTCGAGATAATGGTGATATTCGGGGTGGGCTTCGATGATGCGCAGGGCTTTTTGCTGGAGTTTGTCCAGTTGCAGCGGGGCAAGGCGTTGCCGCCATACGTCGGCAAAAAAGCGGCGCACGTCGTGGGTGTTTACATCATACATTTTCAGGTAGCCTTTGGCGCTTAATCGCGGATAACCAAGGTTTTGGCCAGCATATCCTGCCCGGTGCGGCGGTTGCCGTCTTCCATAAACATCATCAGGATGCAGGCCGCGGCCACCACCAAGGAGAGCATGCCGCCGATAAGCGGGAGGAATTTCAGTAAGATGACCAGCGGCAGCAGGATGGCGGCTTCGCGCAGCAGAAGGTATTGCACCAGGCTGGGCTCGCTGCCGTCTTCGCTAATCACGCGGATGCCCATAATGCGTTTGCCCAGGCTTTGCCCGCTATTGGCCATCAGCATGGCCTGCCCGACTACATAGGCAAGCATCGTGCCGTAGCCGATGAGGGCAGGATTGCCGAAATTGCGGCCCAACAGGCTGCCGATTAGGCCGACAATGAAGCCGATGCCGACTGTAATCACCAGCATCATCAATAGGTTCAATGCCACAGCCGCTATCCGCCGCCACGGCGCCGCCAGCTCCACATTGATGCCGTCTTCATCAAACACTTCGTCTTCCAACACGGCGGAACGGAAAACTTGTTTGATCTCTTCACCTATCTGACTGTTGAAATTTGATTTACGAAAATCCCGCATGATTTTTCCTTTCTAATTAGTCTGACGGTTTGCTTATGGGGCTATCTGAAAGCTTGCCTCCCGCTGTTTTCAGGTAGCCTATCGCTGAAATACTTCATCTTCCTACTGCGTTGGCTCGCCTTATTGTACTGCTGGTATGAGGAAATCATTATTTCAGCTCTAAAATGCTGCTACTGATAGCGCTGCCCATTGTGCTCCAACCAGCCATCCGCATGGCGGCCAGCCGGGTCGTGGTGCGTCCAGTGGATCACGCCGCCTTGGGCGTTGTATTCGTATTCGCCGGAAAAGCCCACCGTGTCGCCGCGCTGCAAACGCGGAATACGCGGTGCAAGGTCGATATTGTGTGCCACCAATACGGTTTGGCCGTTGGAGAGTTTCATAATGAAACGCTGGTGGCGCGAGCCTTGGGTGTCGTCAGGCAGAGTGCGGTGCACTTTGCCGCTGCCGCTCACCTGCACATCGCTGCGCTGCTCGGCAAAGGCTTGGGCAATCAGTTCAGCGCCATCTGCTGCCGTCTTGGCAGGGGGTTGGGTAGCGTTTCGGTGTGGCGTACGCGCCTGCTCGACTACGGCGGTTTGCGGCCGTGCCACGCCCTGCTCCGGCTTGGATTTTGGCTGTTCGGCAAAGTGGAAATAGGCGGCGATGCCGAGCAACACCAAGAGCCACAGCCATTTGTTTTGTTTCTTATTCATTGTTGTTTGGATTGGTTGGCAGGCTACCTGAAAGTTTGAGCTTATGGAAGCGGCGTTTTAGCTTCGCAGAAACTCCGCTTCCTTCGGAAGCTCCGTTTTCAGGTAGCCTCAAACGGGTTAATCGTCGTGCCGCACATCGGGCAAGAGCAGGCTCAGGAGAATCGCCAGCAGTGCGCACAAGCCCACGCCGGCGAAGCTGAAACTACCCAGCTTCATTTCCATGCCGCCCACGCCCACGGTGAGCACCGAGCTCACAATCACCAGGTTTTTCGGCTGCATCAGGTTTACTTGCGCGTCGATCAGCGTTTTCAGCCCCAGCGAAGCAATCGTGCCGAACAGCAGAATCATCACCCCGCCCATCACCGGCAGCGGAATCGAAGCCAAGAAAGCATTGAATTTGCCGAAAAACGCCATGCAGATGGCGAAGATGGCCGCCCAAGTCATGATGGCCGGATTGCTGTTTTTAGTGAGCATCACTGCGCCCGTTACCTCGCCGTAAGTAGTTACCGGCGGGCCGCCGATCAGGCCGGCCACGCACACGCCCAAGCCGTCGCCGGCCAGCGTTCTGTGCAGCCCCGGCTCGGCGGCATAATCCTTGCCGGTTACCTTGCCGATGGCCATAATGCCGCCGATATGCTCAATCGCCGGCGCAATCGCCACCGGCAGCATAAACAGCGCGGCCTGCCAATTCACCTGCGGCGAATGGAAATGCGGCACGGCAAACCACGGCGCGGCCGCAATCGGCGCGGTATCCACCATACCCATGGCCAAGGCCATCAAATAGCCGGCCGCCACCCCGATTAAAATCGGCACCAGCTTCATCATCTTGCTGCCGAACACCGCCACCATCACGGTTACCGCAAAGGTAAAGCCAGAGAGCAACAGCGAATGGGTGTAATCCAACACCTGGTTACCGCCGGCTTGACCCATCGCCATGTTGCTGGCCACCACTGCAACAGAAAGCCCGATTACCATAATCACCGGCCCGATCACCACCGGCGGTAGCAATCGACTAACCATCGGCAGCCCGAAATACTTAATCAATGCGGCAAACACAAAATACATAAAGCCCGCCGCAAACAACCCGAACATCGTGCCGCCCATGCCCCATTCCTGCATGGCATAGATAATCGGCGCGATAAACGCAAACGACGAACCCAGAAAAATCGGCACCTTGCGGCCGGTCAGCGCCTGAAACAGCAGCGTACCGATGCCCGCGCCCAACAGCGCCATCGCCGGATTCAACCCTGTGAGCAGCGGCACCAGCACCATTGCGCCGAAGGCCACAAACAAAATCTGCGCCCCCGCCACTGCGGTTTTAAAAGATTGAAACATGTTTCCTCCTCGAAAAATTCAGTCGGCAAAACGGGCGGGATTATACCCGAGAGCCTGTGCGTCCGCATCGCTTGGGCTACCTGAAAATATGAAAATCCTGCTGGCTCAAAACCACTCCGGCAAAAGGGAAGGCAAGACAATGCTGCAACCCAAGCCAAGTCAATCCGCCATATAGTTTTCAGGTAGCCTACCATGCCGTTGGGAGGCTACCTGAAACCGGTAGGAACACACTGTGTCCCCACACGTAGGCATACAAAAGGTTACCTGAAACTTTTAGCTGCGCAGCAACGGCGTTGCGTTTTCAGGTAGCCTTTGTCTTTGTTTACCACTTCATTTCACACATCATAAGTGCCCACTGCATAAGCTTCGGCTAGGATATGCCCGCGCATGGCGAAGTGTAGGTCGTTGTAGCGGAAACCTTGCGGTAGGTTGAGCTTGGTGTCGAGCGCATACACAAACAATTCATAGCGGTGGCGGCAGTTGGGCGGTGCCATGCCGCCATAAGCGGAGGCTTCTTCCAAATCGAGCTGCCCCAGCACGCTGGCCCAGCTGTTGGCGCCCTGCACATAATCTTGAGCCGTTTGGCTGTCGTTTTCCGGCACGGAAGTGCGGGTGAGGTCGGCAATCAGCCAGTGCACCCACACGAAGCCGCTGGCGGTAATCGCATCTTTATCTTCCAACACCACGGCGAAAGATTGGGTTTCGGGCGGGGCATCGCTGATTTCAAACGGGATGGAATAAGTAGGCATGCCATTGGGGCTGAATTGGCTGCCACGTTTGCCGAAGCGGTCGGCGAATGCGCCGTTTTGGATGGCGGAAGTGCTGATTTTCATGGTGGTTTCCTCCGGTTAGGCTCTGGGATAACCGATTATAGCGAACACATGAATTTCTTCAAAATACATAAAGGCTACCTGAAAATCCGTTTTCAGGTAGCCTTAATCGCAACGGGCAAAAAGTTGAAATTAGTTGCCGGCATCGGCCGCACAAATATCCAGATGCGGATCGATGCCGCCATCTGGCGAGGTGATGCCGGCACAGCCTAAAACAGTGTGGAAGATATTGTCGTGCGAAACCGCGCGCCCATCCTTAACAGCTTGTGCCACCCGTTCGGCCAGCACTTTGCCCTCAGGGCTTTGCCGATAGCTTTCGGAAAACCACACCACAAACGGGATGGAGAACTGCTCTTTGGGCGCGATATTCACTGGCTTGCCGTGGAAATAATCGCCGTTTTCGCCCAGCGATTCGCCGTGGTCGGACACGTAAATCAGCAACGCCCGCTTATCGGACAACGATTTGATGGTTTCCGCCAGCAGTTCGTCCACACCCAGCACCGTGTTGTCGTAGGCATTGTCTAATTCAGCCTTGCTGCAATGCGATACATCGGGGTTGGTGCAATAGGGAGTGAACACGCGGTGGTGCGGCGGGATGCGGTCGGCATAAGTTTGATGCGAACCCAAAGTGTGCAGCACCAACAGCATTTTGCCGCCGCGATACTGCGCCACCGATTGCCGCATATAAGGCAGCAGCGCCGCATCCCAGGCACCGGATTGCTGCTCGGCCACAATTTGGTATTTGCTCACCAGCCTGTCGTAGCCCATATAACTGTAGAAACCGGACAGGGTTTGCAGCGAATAGATTTCGCTACGATAGCCCAATGAGCGAAACACCTCGCCAAACGAGGATTGGCGCGGGGTGCGGTCGGGGCTGCTTTTCAACATGGGCGAAGAAAGGCAATTGAGCGAATTTACAGTCAGCGTGTCGCAAGATTGGGCATTTTTGAAGCTGTAAAGATTGGGAATGGCGGCAAGCTGCGGGTTGGTGTTGCGTGAGTAGCCGTTAAGCGAAAAACGGTCGCCACGCGTGCTTTCGCCAATCACAAACACCACCAGCAAATCGTCTTTTTGATCGAGATAACGGTATTTCTGCGGCATCCGTTCCACCCCGGCATAATTGCGCTTCATATCCCGAACAGATTTGCGCGCCCGCTGGCCGTTGTAATACACATCCAAAGGAGAAAAGCGCAGCACATCGCCCATAAAGCGGCTGTCGCGGATGCTGCCTTTGCCGCGGAAGTGGTAGCCCTTATATTGAAACAGGCCGAACACCGCCAACAGCGCTGCAAGCGAAGCCAGGCCGCAGCAGGCTAGGTGCCGGCGCCAGCCCACCTGCCGAATACGCTGCCGCCACAGCAGCAGCACTGGTAGCAAGCCGAACACCAGCACAAAGCACACCGACTTTACTGAAATCATTTCTGCCGTCAAATCATTTTCGCTGATAAGCGCGCTGAGCAAGATATCTTCAGTAATCAAGATGCGGTATTGGCTTTTGGCAAACACCGCCACCGAACCCGCCAGCAGGTTCAACGTCCAAAATAATTTGAATGGCCAGCGGTGTACCAACGCCAGCAGCCAACCCAGCGCAAGCAGCACCAATGCTGGCCACACCGCTGCTTGAATTTCCACCATTCCATGATTGGAAAACAGGTTTAATGCAAACAAATACAGCGTAAGCACAATATTGAGTGCAAACAGGGAAACGGGCGAGCGCATTATTTTCATCATGGGAAGGCTACCTGAAAACAAAACGGCAGATTTTACTACAAAGCCGCACGGCCTTGTCTGCCAACGCACCTATAGCATCGCACTTCATACTCAGACAGCCTGTGGAAGCGTTGTTTGGAAACCAAAAGGCTACCTGAAAGTTTCAGGTAGCCTTTCTTAGTGCCTAACAGGCAGCTGCAAGCTTAATATTTCACCAGCACCGCACCCCAAGCGAAGCCGCCGCCGATGCCTTCTAAAAGCAGGGTATGGCCGCGTTGGATGCTGCCGTGTCGCACGCCCCAATCAAGGGCGAGGGGGATGGAGGCGGCGGAAGTGTTGCCGTGATCCTGCACGGTAAGCACCACTTTTTCCATGCCGAGTTTGAGGTGTTTGGCAGTGCTTTCCAGAATGCGGTAGTTAGCCTGGTGCGGCACCAGCCAATCGATTTGCTCGGGAGTGAGGCCGGCTTCGGCAATCACGTCTTCAGCCACTTTGGCCAGCGCTTTCACGGCGAATTTGAATACGCCGGGGCCGTCCATCTGTAAAAACGGTGTGCCGCAAACAGCGCCGTTGGCAATCTGGCCGGGGGTTTGCAGCAGGTAGCCGTAGTTGCCGTCGGCCAAGAGTTTGCTGTGCAGGATGCCTGGTTCGTCGGATGCGCCGAGCACCACGGCGCCGGCGCCGTCGCCGAACAGCACGCAGGTGCGGCGGTCGGTCCAGTCCATAATGCGGCTGAACACGTCGGCGCCGATGACCAAGGCTTTTTTGGCCATGCCGCTTTTAATATAGGCATTGGCGGTGGTGATGGCATACATAAAGCCGGCACACACGGCCTGCACGTCGAACGCGGGGCAGCCGCTGATGCCGAGCTTCTGCTGCACGATGGTGGCAGTGGCGGGGAACTGCATATCGGGCGTGGAAGTGGCCACGACAATCAAATCAATTTCGGCTGCATCCACCCCTGCGGCTTCCAGCGCGTTGTGCGCAGCGGCTACGGCCAAGTCGCTGCATTTTTCGTTGTCGGCGGCGATATGGCGGGTTTTGATGCCGGTACGGGTGGTAATCCACTCGTCTGAAGTGTCTACAATTTTGGCCAGGTCGTGGTTGCTGAGTGTTTTGGCCGGCAGGTAGCTGCCGGTGCCGAGGATTTTGGCGTAGGTCATGAGTGTGTCGCTTTAGAGTTAATCTACTGCTGGGAAACGGCGTATTTTAAAGATTTCCGACGGGTTTGTCTCATGATTTATCCAAACTTCATGCGAAATACCGCCATTGCATATGCCTTTTTAATATAAAGATACAAAAACAAATTATTTGTTTGCCTGCGGCTTTGCCATTATCATGCGCACCGTATCCAATTCACACTTCACAGGAGCACCTAATGAGCAATATCGCCAACAACATCGTTGATTTAATCGGCAACACCCCGCTGGTTTACCTCAACCGCCTCACCGAAGGCCTGCCCGGCAAAGTAGCCGCCAAGCTGGAATACTTCAACCCCGGCAGCAGCGTGAAAGACCGCATCGCCATCTCCATGATCCGCGCCGCCGAAGCAGCCGGCCAAATCAAACCCGACACCATTATTGTGGAAGCCACCAGCGGCAACACCGGTATCGGCTTGGCTATGGTTTGCGCCGCCTTGGGCTATAAACTGGTCATCACCATGCCGGAAACCATGAGTAAAGAGCGCAAAATGCTGCTGCGCGCCTACGGTGCCGAGCTTATCCTCACCCCCGGCGCAGAAGGTATGCCCGGCGCCATCGCCCGCGCCCAAGCGCTGGTAGACGCCCACCCCGGCCAATACTTTATGCCGCGCCAGTTCGACAACCCTGCCAACCCCGAAATCCACCGCCGCACCACCGCCGAAGAAATTTGGCGCGACACCGACGGCCAAGTTGATATTTTCGTTTCCGGCGTGGGCACCGGCGGTACGCTCACCGGCGTGGGCGAAGTGCTGAAAAAACACAAACCCTCACTGCAAGCCTATGCAGTTGAGCCCGCCGCTTCCCCCGTATTGAGCGGCGGCGAAAAAGGCCCGCACCCGATTCAGGGCTTGGGCGCAGGCTTCGTACCGCAAACCCTGAACACCGAAATCTACGACGGCGTGATTACCGTGGCCAACCAAGCCGCCTTCGATACCGCCCGCGATGCCGCCGCCAAAGAAGGCCTCTTGGTGGGCATCTCTTCCGGCGCCGCCATCTGGGCTGCCTTGGAGCTGGCGAAAAAACCGGAAAATAAAGACAAACTCATCGTAGTGGTGCTGCCTTCCAACGGCGAACGCTATCTTTCCACCCCGCTGTTTGAAGACCTCGCCTCCTAAGGCAATCCAATGCCAAAAAGCCGCAGCCATGCGGCTTTTTTCGTATTTCAAACCTGCCAGCGTGTTGTAAATTTGTCGGAAAAACCGCCAAAAACTTGCCCCGCCGCTCGATTTTCCCTATAGTTAACCGCATTAATGGAACTGTTACCTTAAGTCAAAACATGAAAAAATATATCCCCATCCTCCTCGTCGCCGGCCTGCTCGGCGGCTGTAACCTCATTTCTTCCCCCAACAACACACGCCAAAACACACAGGCCTCGCCGCGTTACACCCTAGCTGCCAGCCACTGGGGCGACGTGGCTAAAATCCGTAATGAAGCCACCCGTTTGGGCTACGAAGTAAACAAAGGCCGCATGACCAAAACCCAGGCCGCGCAGCAGCTCAACCGCTTCCGCATCAACTTGGTTGGCCGCAACAGCGTGGACGACAGCATGTATGAAGTCTACCTGCGCTCTGCCGTACAAAGCCAACAAGGCCGCATCACGCCCGAACAATCTAAAATCTTCGTGCGCAACGCCCTGCAGGGCTGGCAACAACGTTGGCCCAATATGCAAAACCGCCCGGCCAACCCCGCGTTCACCAACTTCCTGATGGAAGTGATGAACATGCAGCCGCTGAAATAAGCTTGCCAGCATCAGCAAAGGCTACCTGAAAACTTCAGGTAGCCTTTTATTGTGTTTCCTCATATTGCTGAAGCACTTTTCTATACAGCACGATGAGTTGGTATTGAAGCTCCACCATATGTAAATGAAGCTATTTAGCCACACATAATCCCTGGCTACTAAGCCGCACCTACTGCGCATTTCAGCCTAAACATTATTCTATTAAACCATTTAAATAAAACAAATCTTTACGGAAATTTAAAAAATAAACAAAATGGTGTATGATTATTCTTACGATATGCCCGGAGCCGTTATATAGTTGTTCCAAATAGGAATGAAACCAGGCGGCAAGCTGCAGATAGTAAGCTAACCATAAAGCGAGCCAACGTCGTATCATTCCTTTTTAGAACATCTGTATACAGATGGCAAACGGAGTATCGATGAGCATCTGTTAGGCAATACCGATATCTGTCCAAATTCTGAATTAAGGAGAAGTTTATGTATCCGATTCAAGAACCACTCCGCAGCGGCATGCTGCCTGTATCTGAGCTTCACACCATCTACTGGGAGGAAAGCGGTAATCCCGCAGGCATCCCTGTTATCTTCCTGCACGGTGGCCCCGGCGCCGGATCTAGTCCGGCTTGCCGGGGTTTTTTCAATCCGGAAAAATACCGTGTCATCATCATCGACCAACGCGGCAGCGGCAAATCCACCCCTTATGCCGAAACTCGCGAAAACACCACTTGGGACTTGGTGGAAGATATTGAAAAAGTAAGAAAAATGCTTGGCATCGAGAGCTGGCTGGTATTCGGCGGCTCATGGGGTAGCACCCTTTCTCTCGCCTATGCCGAAACCTATCCCGACCGTGTACGCGGCTTGATTCTGCGTGGTATTTTCCTCTGCCGCCAAATTGAAATTAATTGGCTGAGCGAAGAAGGCGGCGTAAGCATGATTTACCCCGAGCAATGGCAACGCTATTTAGCCGCCGTGCCGCCGGAGCAACGCGCCGGTTCATTAGTTGAGGCTTATTATTGGATGCTTAATTCGCCCGACCCCGCCGTGCATCTGCCTGCCGCCAAAGCTTGGGCAGATTGGGAAAGCTGGCTGATTTGGTTCGACCCCAAACCGGTGGACGAAGACCCGCAAGCCTCCTTGGCCATCGCCCGCTTCGAAAACCACTATTTCATGCACCAAGGGTGGTTACAGGGCGACAAATCCATCTTGGCCAACGCCCACAAAATCCAGCATATCCCCACCATCATCGTGCAAGGCCGCTACGATCTCTGCACCCCCACCCGCAGCGCATGGGATTTGAAGCAGGCACTGCCGCAGGCCGATTTGCGTATTATCCAAAGCGGCCACTACGCGCAAAACCCTGCCATCGCCGATGCCCTAGTGCAGGCCACCGATGAATTTGCCGAACGGCTCGGCGCTTGATTGATTCCGTTGAGCACACGCGATGAGGCTACCTGAAAACCGTTTTGCTGTTTCAGGTAGCCTCTTTGATTTAACGCCAATCATGTCTAGCAACTAACTGCTATCATTTTGCTGGCAATGAATACTAACCAACACTCTCCCAACATAGTGCAGTACGCTATCAGCAATCTCTAGGCTAACGCTGCCGCCAGCCTGCATTAACCACCCTACCCCACTCAAAGGATAGCCAAACATGACAACCCGCACCGAACACGACCTCCTAGGCGAACGCGAAATCCCCGCAGCCGCCTATTGGGGCATCCACACCCTGCGCGCAGTGGAAAACTTCCAAATCTCCGGGCAGAAGATTTCCGACGTACCCCAGTTTGTACGCAGCATGGTGATGGTGAAAAAAGCCGCAGCCCAAGCCAACGGCGAGCTGGGCGCACTCAAGCCCGAAATCGCCGCCGCCATTGCCCAAGCCTGCGACGAGGTGCTGATTAAAGGCCGCTGCCTCGACCAATTCCCATCCGACGTATTCCAAGGCGGCGCCGGCACTTCGGTGAACATGAACACCAATGAAGTGATCGCCAACCTCGCATTGGAAGCCTTAGGCCACGCCAAAGGCCGCTACGACATCGTCAACCCCATGGATCATGTGAACGCCAGCCAATCTACTAACGATGCTTACCCCACCGGCTTCCGGCTGGCTGTGTACACCAGCATTGGCGAACTATTGGGCAAACTGGCACACCTGAAAGACACCTTTGCTGCCAAAGCCGATGAATTCAAAGGCATACTAAAAATGGGCCGCACCCAGCTGCAAGATGCCGTGCCCATGACTGCCGGCCAGGAATTCCAATCCTTCCAAGTGCTGCTGGCAGAAGAAGAAACCAACCTCGAACGCACCCGCCAACTGCTGCTGGAAGTAAACCTCGGCGCCACTGCCATCGGTACAGGCATCAATACGCCGCAAGACTACGCGCCGCTGGCCGTGCAAAAACTCTCCGAAATCAGCGGCCTGCCCTGCAAGCTCACCGAAAACCTGATCGAAGCCACTTCCGACTGTGGCGCCTATGTGATGGTGCACGGCGCCCTGAAGCGCACTGCAGTAAAGCTCTCCAAAATCTGCAATGATCTGCGCCTACTCTCCTCCGGCCCGCGTGCCGGCCTGAAAGAAATCAACCTGCCGGAAATGCAGGCCGGCTCATCGATTATGCCCGCCAAGGTAAATCCCGTGATTCCCGAAGTGGTAAACCAAGTTTGCTTCAAAGTAATCGGCAACGACACCACCATCACCTTCGCCGCCGAAGCCGGCCAGCTCCAGCTCAACGTGATGGAGCCGGTTATCGCGCAATCCATGTTTGAAAGCATCTCGCTTTTAGGCAACGCCGCCATTACGTTGGCCGATAAATGCGTGCGCGGCATCACGGTAAACCGCGAAATCTGCGAACGCTACGTCTTCAACTCCATCGGTCTGGTAACCTATCTCAACCCCTATATCGGCCACGAAAACGGCGACTTGGTAGGCAAAATCTGCGCCCAAACCGGCAAAACCGTGCGCGAAGTGGTGCTGGAGCGCCAGCTCTTGAGCGAAGCGGAGCTCGACCGCATCCTGTCGCCACAAAACTTGGCCAATCCGCATTTATAAGCTTGAGTTGAAACAAAATAAAGGCTACCTGAAAACCGATTACTGGTTTTCAGGTAGCCCCTAGGAATAGAGATTTAAATGTCCAATCATATCTCCCACGCCCGCTCAGACTCATCAGGAAATTGGCATTCCCACCCCCTGCAAGACCACCTGCAAAAAGTCGCCCAACTCGCCAAGCGTTTTGCAGGGCGTTATGGGGCGTTGTTTGCCGAATATGCGGGGCTTTTGCACGATTTGGGGAAATTTCAGGAAGCTTTTCAGAAATATATCCGTAATGCATCCGGCTTTGAAAAAGAAAATGCCCATTTGGAAGATGTCGAATCTACCAAGTTGCGCAAAATTCCGCATTCCACTGCCGGTGCCAAATATGCGGTGGAACGCCTTAATCCGTTTTTCGGGCATTTGCTGGCGTATCTGATTGCTGGGCATCACGCGGGGCTGGCAGATTGGTACGACAAGGGCAGCCTGAAACTTCGTCTGCAACAGGCAGATGACGAAGTGGCGGCATCTTTGTCGGGTTTGGTGGAAAGTGGTTTGTCTGAAGGTTTTTTCCCGTTATCAGATGATGATCTAAAGCGGGATTTTTTTGCATTTTGGAAAGACGGTGCAAAGCTGGAAGAGCTGCATATTTGGCTGCGTTTTCTCTTTTCCTGCTTGGTGGATGCCGATTTTTTGGATACCGAAGCCTTTATGAACGGCTACGCCGATGCAGATGCCGCGCAGGCTGCCGGATTGCGCCCAAAATTTCCCGGTTTGGATGAGTTGCACCGGCGATATGGGCAGTATATGGCGCAGCTTTATGAAAAATCGGACAAAAACTCATCTTTAAACCAAGAACGCCATGCCATTTTGCAGCAATGTTTTTCTGCCGCAGAAACGGACCACACATTGTTTTCTTTAACCGTGCCGACCGGCGGCGGCAAAACTTTGGCGAGCTTGGGGTTCGCCTTGAAACATGCGCTGAAATTCGGCAAAAAACGCATTATCTACGCCATTCCCTTCACCAGTATTATTGAGCAGAATGCCGATGTTTTCCGCAAAGCATTGGGCGATGACGTGGTATTGGAACACCACAGCAATTTAGAAGTGACAGAAGATAAGGAAACAGCGAAAACTCGTCTTGCTACGGAAAATTGGGACGCGCCGCTGATTGTTACCACCAACGTGCAACTGTTTGAAAGCCTGTTTGCGGCGAAAACCAGCCGCTGCCGCAAGATTCACAATATTGCCGACAGCGTGGTGATTTTGGATGAAGCCCAGCAGCTTCCGCGCGATTTCCAAAAGCCGATTACCGATATGATGCGGGTGCTGGCGCGCGACTACGGTGTTACCTTTGTGCTGTGCACGGCAACCCCGCCTGAACTTGGCAAAAATATTGACGCATTCGGTCGCACTATTTTGGAAGGCCTACCAGACGTGCGCGAAATTGTGGCAGACAAAATTGCCTTATCGGAAAAACTACGCCGCGTCCGCATCAAAATGCCGCCGCCAAACGGTGAAACGCAAAGCTGGCAGGAAATTGCCGATGAAATCGCCGCGCGTCCGTGTGTTTTGGCGGTAGTCAATACGCGAAAGCACGCCCAAAAACTCTTTGCCGCCCTGCCTTCTGACGGCATCAAACTGCATTTGTCCGCCAATATGTGCGCCACACACCGCAGTGAAGTGATTGCGTTGGTTCGCCGATATTTGGCACTGTATCGCGCAGGCAGCCTGCACAAGCCCTTGTGGCTGGTCAGTACGCAGTTGATTGAAGCCGGCGTGGATTTGGATTTTCCTTGCGTTTATCGGGCGATGGCAGGGCTGGACAGCATTGCCCAAGCAGCGGGGCGGTGCAACCGTGAAGGCAAACTGCCACAGTTGGGTGAAGTGGTCGTGTTCCGTGCCGAAGAAGGCGCGCCTAGCGGCAGTCTGAAACAGGGGCAGGACATTACCGAAGAAATGCTGAAAGCAAGGCTGCTCGGCGACCCGCTTTCCCCGTCGGCATTTGCCGAATATTTCCGCCGGTTTAACGGCAAAGGCGATGTGGATAAACACGACATTACAGGACCTTTGACGGCAGAACGACCCAATGAAAATCCGCTGGCAATCAAATTCCGCACTGCTGCCGAACGTTTCCGCCTGATTGATAACCAAGGCGTGGCACTCATTGTGCCGTTTATCCCATTGGCTCATCGGGAAGAAGGCGGCAGTCAGCAAATCGTCAAAGCAAACGAGCTGGACGATTTTTTCAGACGACATCTGGACGGCATGGAAGTTTCAAAATGGCAGGATATTTTGGATAAACAACGCTTTCCGCAACCAACCGACAATTCCTTCGGACAAACCGACCAACCACCGCTGCCCGAGCCGTTTGAAAGCTGGTTCAACTTGCTTGAAAGCGACCCGCTCAAATACAAATGGGTTTACCACAAGCTGCAACGCTACACGATAACCGTGTACGAACACGAACTGAAAAAGCTGCCTGCACATGCCGTTTTTTCCAGGGCGGGATTGCTGGTGTTAGATAAGGGCTATTACAAAGCCGTGCTTGGTGCGGATTTTGATGATACGGCTTGGCTACCTGAAAATCCGGTTTTATGAAAAATGCCCCTATTGCTAGGGGCATTTTGTCATTTTTAACATGGCGTTATAGTTTCAACACACAGCCACCTGAAGGTGGCTGACCGTTCACAACTTATTTATTGGAAGCATAGAAAAGTTATTGAATGAAGGTATGTATATTTTACAACACATTAAAAAAATAAGCGAATGACTCTTGACGTACACAATTAATTTATATAATATGGCTTTATAGAAATCAACAAGGAGACAAAATGAGTTTTATCCTGGAAATCAGCGGTGATTTGGCTTGCTTCACCAGACCCGAGCTAAAAGTAGAAAGGGTAAGCTACCCCGTTATCACGCCATCTGCCGCCAGAAACATCTTAATGGCGATATTGTGGAAGCCGGCCATTCGCTGGAAGGTCTTGAAGATAGAAATCCTAAAACCGATTCAGTGGACGAATATCCGCCGTAACGAAGTGGGAACCAAAATGAGTGAACGCAGCGGCTCGCTCTATATTGAAGACAACCGCCAGCAGCGTGCATCCATGCTACTGAAAGACGTTGCCTATCGCATTCACGCCAATTTTGACATGACAAGCGAAGCAGGCGAGGGCGACAACTACGTCAAATTTGCCGAAATGTTCAAACGGCGCGCAAAAAAAGGGCAGTATTTCCACCAGCCTTATTTGGGTTGCCGCGAGTTTCCCTGCCATTTCAGGCTACTTGAAAAGGCTGAAGACGGTTTGCCACGCGAAGACATTACCCAAGATTTCGGCTTTATGTTGTACGACATGGATTTCAGCAAATCCGACTCGCGCGATTCCAATAACGCCGAACCTATGTTTTACCAATGCAAAGCGATAAATGGCGTAATTACCGTGCCCCCAGCTAATAGCGAGGAGGTGAAACGATGATTCTGCACGCACTCACCCAATACTACCAACGCAAAGCCGAAAGCGATGGTGGTGTTGCCCCGGAAGGGTTTGAAAACAAAGAAATCCCGTTCATTATTGTTATAGACAAACAGGGCAAATTTATTCAGCTTGAAGATACCCGCGAGTTGAAAAATAAGAAAAAAGTTGCCCGCACTTTTTTAGTGCCGAAAGGCTTGGGCAGGAGCGGTTCAAAATCCTACGAAGTAAGCAATTTATTGTGGGATCACTACGGTTATGTGCTTGCCTATGCCGGAGAAAAAGGGCAGGAGCAGGCAGATAAACAGCATGCCAGCTTTACTGCCAATGTAAACGAATTGAAACAGGCGTTGCCCGATGATGCAGGTGTTGCCGCCGTTGCCGCCTTTCTGGCTTCTGCGGAAGAAAAAAGCAAAGTCATGCAGGCCGCAAATTGGGCGGAATGTGCCAAAGTCAAAGGCTGTAATCTCAGCTTCCGCTTGGTGGACGAGGCAGTAGATTTGGTTTGTCAATCAAAGGCGGTTCAGGCATATGTGAGTCAAGCTAATCAGGCACAATCCGATAACATCCCCAAAGGCATTTGCCTAGTAACGGGCAAACTTGCGCCGATTGCGCGGCTACATAACCCCGTGAAAGGTGTGAACGCCAAGCCCGCCCCGTTTACATCGGTAAATCTGTCGGCTTTTGAATCATACGGCAAAGAGCAGGGCTTTATCTTTCCTGTGGGTGAACAAGTCATGTTTGAATACACCACAGCCTTAAACACCCTGCTTGCCGGTGAAAACCGCTTCCGTATCGGCGATGTAACAGCCATCTGTTGGAGTGCGAAACCGACTCCGTTGGAAGAGTATCTTGCTTCGCTGATTAGCGGCGGCGGCAAAGACAATCCCGATGCCCATATTGATGCGGTCAAATCGCTTTATAAAAGCTTGTACAACGGCAAATATACAAAACCAGACGGCAAAGAAAAATTCTACCTTTTAGGCTTGTCTCCTAATTCCGCGCGCATTGTCGTCCGCTTTTGGCATGAAACCACTGTTGCCGCCTTATCCGAAAGCATTGCGGCGTGGTATGGCGATTTGCAGATGGTGCGTGGCGAAAACTCGCCATACCCCGAATATATGCCGTTGCCGCGCCTGCTAGGTAATTTAGTGGTGGACGGCAAAATGGAAAACCTGCCATCTGACCTGATTTCCCAAATAACTGATGCCGCACTCAACAACCGCGTTTTACCCGTCAGCCTGTTGCAGGCTGTTTTGCGGCGCAATAAGGTAGAACAGAAAATTACCTATGGCAGGGCAAGTCTGCTTAAAGCCTATATCAATCGCGCAATCCGCGCAGGTCGTCTGAAAAACATGAAGGAGCTAACTATGAGCTTAGATAGAAACCGTCAAGACATCGGCTATGTGCTGGGGCGGCTGTTTGCCGTACTGGAAAAAACACAGGCTGAAGCCAATCCCGGCTTGAACGCCACCATTGCCGACCGCTATTTCGGTTCGGCAAGCAGTACGCCGATTGCCGTATTCGGCACACTGATGCGCCTGCTGCCGCACCATTTGAACAAACTGGAATTTGAAGGACGTGCCGTACAACTGCAATGGGAAATCCGCCAGATTTTGGAACATTGTCAGAGATTTCCCAACCATTTGAATTTGGAACAGCAAGGCCTATTCGCCATCGGTTACTACCACGAAACCCAATTCCTGTTTACCAAAGACGCATTGAAAAACCTGTTTAACGAAGCGAAAACTGCATAAGGAGCAAATGCTATGACTATTGAAAAACGCTACGACTTTGTCTTTTTATTTGACGTGCAAGACGGCAATCCCAACGGTGATCCCGACGCAGGCAACCTGCCACGTATTGACCCGCAAACCGGCGAAGGTTTGGTAACCGATGTTTGCTTGAAACGCAAAGTCCGCAACTTTATCCAAATGACCCAAAATGGCGAACATCACGACATCTTTATCCGCGAAAAAGGCATTTTGAACAACCTGATTGACGAAGCCCACGAGCAGGAAAACGTAAAAGGCAAAGAAAAAGGCGAGAAAACAGAAGCCGCCCGCCAATACATGTGCAGCCGTTATTACGACATCCGCACATTCGGCGCAGTGATGACTACCGGCAAAAATGCAGGACAAGTGCGCGGTCCCGTGCAGCTGACCTTCTCTCGTTCCATAGACCCTATCATGACCTTGGAACACAGCATTACTCGCATGGCGGTTACCAACGAAAAAGATGCCAGCGAAACCGGCGACAACCGCACCATGGGGCGCAAATTCACCGTTCCCTACGGCCTATACCGCTGTCATGGCTTTATTTCTGCCCACTTTGCCAAACAAACCGGCTTTTCCGAAAACGATTTGGAACTGTTTTGGCAAGCGCTTGTCAATATGTTCGACCACGACCATTCCGCCGCACGCGGACAAATGAATGCACGCGGGCTTTATGTGTTTGAACACAGCAATAATCTGGGTGACGCACCTGCCGACAGCCTGTTCAAACGCATTCAGGTAGCCAAAAAAGACGGCGTGGAAACAGCAAGAAGTTTTGACGACTATCTTGTCAGCGTGGATGATAAAAATCTTGGAGAAACCAAGCTGCTGCGTAAATTAGGCTGAAAATGACCGCATTTTCAACTGAAACCCAAGGGGAAAATCAGGACACGCGCCTGATTCCCCTTTCCGCCCTGCAACACTACGCCTTCTGCCCGCGCCAATGCGCGTTGATTCACAACGAGCAGGCGTGGGCGGAGAACTATTTGACCGCGCAGGGTAAGGCGCTGCATGAGCGGGTGGATTCGGGCGAGCCGGAAACGCGCAAGGGCGTGCGCTTTGAGCGGACGGTGCATGTGTCGGCGGAGAAACTGGGCATCAGCGGCGTGTTGGATTTGGTGGAAGTGGAAACGAAAACAGGTCGTCTGAAACCCGTGGAATACAAACGCGGCAAGCCCAAACCCGACCCGATGGACGAAATCCAGCTTTGCGCCCAAGGCTTGTGCTTGGAAGAAATGACGGGGCAAACCGTTTCTGAGGGCGCGCTGTGGTATATGCAAACCCGCCACCGTGTTCCCGTCGTATTTTCAGACGATCTGCGCGCCCAAACACTCGCCACCATCGCCGCCGTGCGCGAACTCTTAAATAGTGGACAAACTCCGCCGCCCGATTACGGCAAACGCTGCAAAGCTTGCTCGCTGGTGGAGATTTGCCAGCCGGAGCTGTTGGGAAAACGGGATCGGAGTGTGGGGTATGTAGAGGGGTTGTTTGGGGATTGATTTTTATTTTTACATATTGTTATAGGTAATTTATGAAATTATTTGATAGTTCATACTCTCAGCTTCCTGATTTGCATGATAAATACAAGTTATTAAATGACTTGGATGGGATGTTTTTTAGGGAAATAATCGAACAATGGGCAGAGGGATTTCAGGATAGAGATGGAAAGATATTAAAAGAATTCCAAACAACTTTTCATTCCACATTCTGGGAATTCTATATTTTTCAATTGTTAAAAGACATGGGCTTAAAAGATAATATTGATTTTTCTAAAAATAGACCTGATTTTATTATTAAATATGACAATAAAGATAAATTTTATATTGAAGCAGTGGTTGCAAATATAAAACAAGATGGGCGTAAAGAAAATGAACGAACCTATAGTGATTTAGAGCAAACAGAGCGTCCAGTATGGAAGTTACCTGATTACGAGCAGATTATTAATGAGGGAATAATTAGATGCTCAAACGCAGTTCAGTCTAAAAATAAAAAATATGAAGACTATAAAAAATTAGAATGGGTTGATGAAAATGTTCCCTATATAGTGGCTGTATCTTCATATGGACAGATAAATTATGGGAATGAATGCCACTATCCAATTATGGCTTTGCTTTATGGAGCTTACATAGGCTCAAATGGAATAAATTATATAAAAGTTAATAGTGTTCCTAAAAATGATACTTCCTTTATTGATCTAAATATTTTTTCTAAAAAAGAATATGAAAATATATCGGCAGTTTTATTTTCCAGCAAAGTTACTTTGGGGAAGGTAACAGCTTTAGCGTTATCTAAAGGAATTTTGAATCCGACAAACCCTTTAATTTTAAATGTTTATCAGGATGATGAGCCACCTTATTTTAAGGTGGCATCCATTCCTGAAAATACAAATGAAAATCTAACGGATGGATTATTCTTATTACATAATCCAAATGCCAAAAATAAGCTAGATCTAAATATTTTTAGAGAATATGGTATTGTTCAGGTTTTTGAGAACGAAAAAGGAGAGTTGGTTTTTGAGAAAATTAACAATGAGGGAAATGGAACTGGACCATTAATTTGTAAAGTAAATAGAGCAGCATTAAATTTAGAACCAATAAAATCTATTTATATGGAGAAACTGTTTATAGATTTCAATTCATAAGTAGATATAGGTGTGATCCGAAATAATGCTGAAATATCTAGTAAATGTCGTCTGAAAAACATATTTGGAAAGACAAGCTATTATGTTGGGTTACGGCGTTCTGACTAAGTCAGCCTACCAATAATTTTTAGATAGCCTACCCCGACCTTCCAAAAACTGCGGTCAAAATCCCAGGAGTTTCCCCATGCGCAAACTGCAAAACACGCTGTATATCACCACCCAAGGCAGCTATCTGCATAAGGAGCGGGAGACGCTGGTGGTGGAGCAGGAGCGTAAGAAGGTGGCGCAGTTGCCGGTGCATTCCATCGGGCATATTTTCTGTTTTGGGAATGTGCTGGTGTCGCCGTTTTTGCTGGGGTTTTGCGGTGAAAATAATGTGAATTTGGCGTTTTTTACCGAAAACGGACGTTTCTTGGGGCGGCTTCAGGGGCGGCAGAGCGGCAATGTGCTGTTGCGTCGGGCGCAGTATCGGGTGTCGGAGCAAAATCCCGTGCCGATTGCGCGCAATATCATCGCGGCGAAGATTCAGGCGAGTAAGCGGGTGCTTCAGCGGCAGATTCGCAATTACGGCGAGAATGCGGCGATTCAAAGTGCGGTCGATTCGTTGAATATTTCGCTGCGGCAGTTGAAGGGCGCGGCGGAGCTGGACGTGGTACGCGGCATTGAGGGAGATGCGGCGGCGCGTTATTTCGGCGTGTTCGGGCAGCTTTTGAGCGAAAAAAGCGGCTTTTCTTTTGACGGGCGTAACCGCCGTCCGCCCAGAGACGGGGTGAATGCGCTGTTGTCGTTTGTGTACAGTCTGTTGGGCAAGGACATCAGCGGCGCGCTGCAAGGCGTGGGGCTGGATCCGCAGGTGGGTTTTCTGCACGCCGACCGGCCGGGGCGCGACAGTTTGGCGCAGGATATTTTGGAAGAATTCCGCGCGTGGTGGGCAGACAGGTTGGTGCTGTCGCTGATTAACCGAGGACAAATCAAACCGCAGGATTTCGTTGCCGAGGCAAGCGGCGCGGTGAGCCTGAAAGCCGATGCGCGTAAGCTGTTGTTCCAAGCTTTGCAGGCGAAAAAGCAGGAGA
>CAUPYH010000023.1:0-24434 GCA_963515595.1 uncultured Eikenella sp.
CGACAAAGCTGACGACGGTGTCGGGCCGGTATTGCTGCACGGCTTGGGCGACGGCTTCTGCGTCAAGTGCGTCGGCAACGGTGGTGCGGATGTGTTGGGTGGCGAAAAATTCGTCTGCTTGCTGTTCGGGCAGCCTTAATGCGGCGACGGCGGTTTCGCGTTCGGGGTGGCTTAACTGTTGGATGAGTTGGCGGCCGCTGGGGCCGTTGGCGCCGAATATCATCAGCATGGGGGTGCTCCTGTTAGGGGTTGTGTTGGGAATGAGTGCAGGCTGCTTTTGGATTTTCAGGTAGCCTTTAAGCGGTGTTTTTGGGGTTCGGTTTTAAACGGAGTTACGGTTGCGCGGTTTTGCCCTCTCCCTAACCCTCTCCCACGGGAGAGGGGATTGGGGTGGGTATTTTTCTGCCGCTGGTGTGCTTCGAAGCCATTCGTTAAATGTGCAGGCTGCTTTTTACTATTTCAGGTAGCCTGAACGGGTTTGCTTGACTGTGTTTGGCATACGCTTGGGATGGGGCGGTTGCGGTGTGACGCGGTTTTGCCCTCTCCCTAACCCTCTCCCGCGGGAGAGGGGATTGGGCTGCTGTTGCGCGGACGGTGTTTGTTTTACCGTTGCCGGCATATTCCAAAGCTGTGTTGGCCGAATGTGCAGGCTGCTTTTGATGTTTCAGGCAGCCTGCACTTTGATTTCTGGGGTGCAGGCTGCTTTCAGGTAGCCTTTGGGCGCTGGGCGCGGGTTCAGGCGAATAGGGCGCGCATGGCTTGGATTTGGTTTTGTTTGAGTTCGCCGGCTTCGTCGCGGCCGACGAAGATTTTGAACATGGCGCCGCCGTTGCGGTTCACGAAGTTGAGCGACACGGTGTCTTTGCCCATGAAGGGGCGTTCGATCAGGTAGATGGCGGCGCAGTTTTCGTAGTAGATGTGGCCGTGGATGCCGCCTTCTTCGGCGTGTTCGAAGTTGTAGAAGCCGCGGCCGACTTTGCCGTTGGGGATTTTGCCGGTCACTTCGGCGATCACGTCGGGGGTGTGGGCGATGAAGGTGACGGCTTCGTTCCAGCCGGCCAGCGCCTGCATGATTTCGACAAAGCGGCTGCCTTCGGTTTTTTTGATGAGTTGGGCGGGCAGGCAGTTAATCACGTCTTCAAAGCTGCATTGGTGTTGCCCGGCCAGCATTTCGAGGATTTGGCCGGGGTTTTCGGCCAGTGAGTTGCGCAATACGGTTTGTTGTTCGCTGGAGAGTTTTTGCATCGTGTTTTCCTTTTCATCAGTTGGGAGGGACATCATGAGTTTGCGGGTGAGGGTGGGCGACCAATAACGGCCGCTGGTGTTGAGGATGGCTTGGCCGTCCTCGTGAATGATTAGCAGATCGGCTTGCTGCCATTGGCGCAGCAGGGTTTGCGCTTCGGCGTTGTCGGCAAACAGGGCGGTGTCGATGCGGCCGAGTTCGATGTCGTGCTGCACTTGGCCGAGCAGGGCTTTGTGTTGGCCGTGGCGGCTCATGAAGGAGAGGGCTTTTTGGCCTTTTGGATTTTTCAGGTAGCCTTCTAAATCGCTCTGCACTTGGTAGCTGAAGCCGCCGAAGTTGCCGCCCGCGCCGGAACCGAAGGCGAGGCAGGGCATATTGGATTTGACGAGGGTGTTGTAGCGGTTGCGCTCGCCGCGGCCGGGGTAGGCGAAATGGTTGTTGCTGACTTGCCGCCAGCCGAGCCGTGTGAGTTCGCGCACGGCGTAGGCGTAGTGTTGGGATTGCACGTCGAAGCCGAGCGGCGGCGGGAATGCGCCTTTTTCAATCATGCGGTTGATGGGCAGGAAGGGGTAGCAGTTGAAGGCGTAGGTGTCGAGGCCGGACAGGGGCAGGTTTGCGGCGCGTTCGATGTCGTGCGCCCAAATTTCATCGGTTTGGCCGGGCAGGCCGAAAATCAGGTCGGCCACAATCACGGCATCGAGGCCGCACAGCTCTTTCAGGTAGCCATAAGCTTCTTCGCCGCTGTGTTTGCGGCCGAGGCGACGGCGGATGGCGGTGTTGAAGGTTTGAATGCCGATGGAAATGCGGTTCACGCCGGCTTCGACGGCGGCGCGGGCTTTGTCGAGCCCGAAATGGCTCATACGGCCTTCGAGGGTGAATTCGCAGTCGTCGGCCAGCGGCAGGTATTGGTAGCAGGCGCGGATGAGGCGCACCAAGTCGGGCGTATCCAGCGCGGTGGGGGTGCCGCCGCCGAAATACACGGCTTGGATTTTGCCGCTGCCGCTGCGTTGTTCGGCTTCGGCGGCCAGCTCTTCGATGACTTTGTCCACATATGCGCCGCCGTGTTCTTCTTTCCAGGCGTTGCGGTAGAAGCCGCAGAACACGCAGTGGTTGGCGCAGAAGGGGATGTGGAGGTAGGCCAGGCCGTCGGTGTCGAGTGAATGGGCGATTTGGCTTTGCCAGATTTTCTGCCATTGCGGCATCGGCACGGGCACGCCGCCCCAAATCGGCATCAACGCCTGCCTTTCGGGAAAGGCTTGCGGCGCGGCTTCTTTCGATGGCCAGCGGATGGTTTGGATGGCGGGCGGGGAGGCGGTGGCGGGCATAGGATTTCTTATGGCTAGATGGTAAACAAAATAAGAATTAATTTTACTATACAGAAGGGTGTTGCTGAAATAGCAGAGCAGGGGCATTTTGCTTGGCATTGTTTTAGCAGTTTATTTTTATAAGCTTTTTATGAATAAAGGCTACCTGAAAAAACCACGATGGTGGTTTCAGGTAGCCTTTTCTATGTCTGGCAGAATTTCCGAAGCTTAATTTCACTTTACGCCAGTTTGCAAAAATAGGCAGCCGGCGTACAACCGGGCTGCCCATGTTTTGCTTTGCTGCCAGCGGCTATTTTTCTTCCCGCAGCTCGCGGCGCAGGATTTTGCCCACGTTGGATTTTGGCAGCTCTTCGCGGAACTGGATGTCTTTCGGCACTTTATAAGCGGTGAGCTGGGTGCGGCAGAAGGCGATGAGCTCTTCGCGGGTGAGCGCCGGGTCTTTTTTCACCACGAACAGGCGCAGGGCTTCGCCGGTTTTGTTGCTGGGTACGCCGATACAGGCGGCTTCCAGCACCATCGGGTGTTTCGTTACCACGTCTTCCACTTCGTTCGGATACACATTGAAGCCGGACACCACAATCATGTCTTTTTTGCGATCCACCAGTTTGATGAAGCCTTTTTCGTCCATTTTCACCATGTCGCCGGTGGCGAGGAAGCCGCGCTCGTCCATCACGGCAGCAGTTTCTTCGGGGTGTTGCCAATAGCCCTGCATGATTTGCGGGCCTTGGATGCACAATTCGCCGATTTCGCCCAGCGGCACTTCATTACCGTCGTTGTCGCGGATTTCCACCACGGTGTTGGACACGGGTAGGCCGATGGTACCGTTGTATTCACTGATATTCAGCGGGTTGGCGCACACGCCGGGGCTGGCTTCGGTGAGGCCGTACACTTCCACAATCGGCTGGCCGGTGAGCGCTTTCCATTGTTTGGCCACGTTTTCCTGCACCGCCATGCCGCCGCCCAGACACAGCTTCCAGCTGGAGAAGTCTATGCTTTGGAAGTCGGGGTGGTGGAGCAGGGCGTTGAACAGGGTGTTGACGGCTGGCAGCACGCTCACGCGGTATTTTTTCAGCTCTTTAATGAAAAATTTAATATCGCGCGGGTTGGTGATGAGCAGGTTTTGCGCACCGATGCGGGTGAAGATCATCAGGTTTACCGTGAGCGCGAACACGTGGTACATCGGCAGCGCGGTTACCACCAATTCGCCCTCGACGGTGAGGTTGGATTGAATCCACTCTTCGGCCTGCAGCATATTGGCGCAGATATTGCCGTGCGAGAGGACGGCGCCTTTGGATACGCCGGTGGTGCCGCCAGTGTATTGCAGGAAGGCGGTGTCTTCCAGCGTAACCGGCACGGGATGGAAGGTGTGCGCCGCGCCTTGTTTGAGCGCGTGGTTGAAGCGCACGAAGTGGGGCAGTTCATAAGGCGGCACCATTTTTTTTACATGGCGCACAATCAGGTTCATCAGGCCGCCTTTGAAGAAGCCGAGCAAATCGCCCACCGAGGCAAGGATGATGTGTTTCACATCGGTTTCGGCCACCACTTCGGCCAGCGTGTGGGCGAAGTTTTCCAATACCAGGATGGTGGTGGCGCCGCTGTCTTTCAGCTGGTGTTGCAATTCGCGCGGGGTGTAGAGCGGGTTTACGTTCACCACGATGCCGCCGGCCTGCAAAATGCCGAATACGGCCACGGGGTATTGCAACAGGTTGGGCAGCATCACGGCCACGCGCGCGCCTTTTTCCAGCTTGAGCACGTTTTGCAGATAGGAGGCGAACTGCTCGGCCAGGCGCGCGGTTTGGGCATAGGTTTGCACCTTGCCGAAGTTGGTGAAGCCGGAGCGCTTGCCGTAGAGGTAGGCGGTTTCGTGGAATACTTCGCAGATTGAACTGTAGCGGCGCACGTCGATTTCGGGGCGTACGCCTTCCTGATAACTTTGCAGCCAGATTTTTTCCAATTTAGTCTCCTGATAGGGGCTACCTGAAAATTCAGCTTTGCAGCAATTTGCCGCGCCGTGCTTTCAGGTAGCCTTTAAGGTTTGTGTTGCCGGGTTTTATGTTTGGTTTGAAGGAGTTAAACGCCTGATCCGGCTTGGTCGATAATGCCGCCGCCCAGACAAACTTCGCCATCATACAGCACGGCGGACTGACCGGGGGTAACCGCCCATTGCGGCGCGTCGAATACCAGCTCGGCGGAGTCGTCGCCCAAATAGCGCAGTTGGCAGGGCGCATCGGCCATGCGGTAGCGGGTTTTGCAGGTGTAGCGGCCTTCGGGCGGGCGGCTGCCGTGTGCTTCGCCGGGGTTTTCAGGCAGCGTCCAGCTTAATTGGCTCATGGTGAGGCTACCTGAAAATAATAGCGGGTGTTGGTGGCCTTGCACCACGATTAAGCGGTTGGCGGCCAAATCTTTGCCGGCCACAAACCACGGCTCGCCTGCGCCGCCGATGCCTAAGCCTTTGCGCTGGCCGAGGGTGTAGAACATCAGGCCGACGTGCTTGCCCACGACTTTGCCTTCGGGCGTAACCATATCGCCTTCGCTGGTGGGCAGGTATTTTTGCAGAAACTCGCGGAAGGGGCGCTCGCCGATGAAGCAGATGCCGGTGCTATCTTTTTTGGCGGCGGTTGGCAGGCCGGCTTCGGCGGCAATGCGGCGCACTTCGGGCTTTTCCAAGTGGCCGAGCGGGAAGAGGGCGCGTTCGAGCTGGGAGGGCTGAAGGCGGTAGAGGAAGTAGCTTTGGTCTTTGTTGGCATCCAAGCCTTTGAACAGGTAATGCTTGCCGTTGCGCACTTCTTTGCGGGCGTAGTGGCCGGTGGCGATGGTGTCCGCGCCTTGCTCGACGGCATAATCCAAAAAGCATTTGAATTTGATTTCGGCGTTGCACAGCACGTCGGGGTTGGGGGTGCGGCCGGCTTGGTATTCCTGCAGGAAGTAGGCAAATACTTTGTCTTTGTATTGGGTGGCGAAATTGACGATGTCGATGTCGATGCCGATGATGTCGGCCACGGCGATGGCGTCGAAAGAATCCTGCTTGATGCTGCAGTATTCGTCGTTGTCGTCGTCTTCCCAGTTTTGCATGAACACGCCGCGCACTTGGTGTCCCTGCTGCTTGAGCAGGTGGGCGGTTACGGAGGAATCGACGCCGCCGGACAGGCCGACGATGATGTTTTGCGGGGTAGGCATAATGTTTGGTTTCTAGGTGGGGCTACCTGAAAGTTTTCAGGTAGCCTTTCAATTTTAAGACTGGCCTTACCGTTTTTTCACGCTCACTTGGCGTTTTTTTGTTTTGGCTTTGCTGCGGGCTTTTTCATCGCGTTTGGCGATGCGGTTGCTCAAGGTGGTGCGGCGCAGGGGTTTGTTTTTGGTCTTTTCCGCCGTGTCTTCGTAGGGGTTGTCGGAAATATTGTATTGGATGCGCAGCGGCGTGCCTTGCAGGTTGAAGGCTTTGCGGAAGGTTTGCGTGAGGTAGCGGGTGTAGCTGTCGGCCACGTGTTGCAGCGAATTGCCGTGAATCACGATCACGGGCGGGTTCATGCCGCCTTGGTGGGCATAGCGCATTTTGGGGCGCACCAGCCCTGCGCGGGCGGGCTGCTGGCGTTCGATGGCCGATTGCAGCACGCGGGTGATTTTGGGCGTGGGCATTTTGATGAAGGCCGCGTCGTAGGCGGATTGGATGCTGGCAAACAGGCCGTCGATGCCGCGCTCTTTCAGGGCGGAAATGAAGTGGAATTTAGCAAAATCGAGGAAGTGCAGCTTGCGCTCGATGTCTTTTTTAATCGCGCTGCGCCGCTCTTCGGAAATGCCGTCCCATTTGTTTACCGCCACCACCAGCGCGCGTCCGGCTTCCAGCGCAAAACCGGCGATGGTGGCGTCTTGGTCGGCAATATCTTGCTGCGCGTCCAGCACCAATACGGCCACGTTGGAGGCTTCTACCGCCTGCATGGCTTTGATGACAGAAAATTTTTCCACCGCTTCTTCCACCTTGCCGCGGCGGCGCACGCCGGCGGTGTCGATGATGGTGAAGGGTTTGCCGTCGCGTTCGAAGTCGATGTGGATGCTGTCGCGCGTGGTACCGGCCATATCGAAGGCAATCACGCGCTCTTCGCCCAAAATAGCGTTCACCAGCGTGGATTTGCCCACGTTCGGGCGACCGATAACGGCGAACACGGGGTGTTTGTTTTCCGGCTGCTCTTCTTCGGCTTCGGGGAAGTTTTCCAGCACTTCTTCCATCAGGTAATACACGCCGTCGCCGTGCGCGCCGGAAATCACGTGCGGCTCGCCGAGCGCCAGCTCGTAGAATTCGGCAGCCAGCACGTCGCGGCGGCCGCCCTCGCCTTTGTTTACGGCCAGATACACGGGGCGCGGCGATTGGCGCAGGCGGTCGGCGATGATTTTGTCTTGCGGTGTGAGGCCGGTGCGCGCGTCCACCAGGAAAATCACGGCATCGGCTTCATCCACGGCCTGCAGGGTTTGCTTGGCCATTTCGTGCAGAATGCCGCTGTCCACCACGGGCTCGAAGCCGCCGGTATCTACCACGAGATAGGGCTTGCTGCCGATTTTGCCGTGGCCGTAGTGGCGGTCGCGCGTGAGGCCGGGCAGGTCGTGCACCAGCGCGTCTTTGGTGCGCGTGAGGCGGTTGAACAGGGTGGATTTGCCCACATTGGGGCGGCCGACTAGGGCGATGGTGGGTTTCATGATGTTGGTCTTTCTGTATCAGGCTGCCTGAGCCAGGCAGCGAGCAGGTGCGCGGGGCACGGAAGGGTTGGTGTGGCTTCGTTGGAAGCAGGTTTTCAGGTAGCCTTTGATTTGGGAGTGCGGCTGCCAAAAGTGTGTAGGCGAGATTATAGCTGGTTATGAATGGTTTGGCTTGGGGAGATGGCTCGGACGGATGGGGAGGCGGTGGTTTTAGTTTACGGTGGGGCTAATGTTTTCAGGTAGCCTGCTTAGCAGCAGAAGGCTACCTGAAACCAGAAACCTGCCGCTCTTTAAAAACGGCAGGTTTCTATTTGGCTTACAGCAAGGTATCCGACAGCGGAATATCCTGCGGCTGCACGGGCGTGGCGGGCAGCGGCCGCTCGCGCGGCTCGGTGCGGCGGCGCGGGGCAGGGCGGGTGCTGGCGGGAATCGGGGTTTCAGTGCTGCCCGCACCGTCGGTGAGCGCTTCCACGGCGCTGCCTTCAGGTAGGATTTCATCCGGCTGCTGAGGCTCTGAGGCTTCCACGGCCTGCGGGCGGCTCAGCTCGGCCGCGCCGTTTTGCCAGGCCACGGATTGCAATTTGCCTTGCACGCGGGCGTTGGCGTTTTGGCAGGTGATGCACACCAAGCGGCCGTTGCGGCTGCGCAAAACGCTGTTGATGCGGGCGGGATTGGCGGTGAGACCGTTGGCCTGCGACCAGGCGTCGATGCTTTGGCGCAGGGCGGTGGTGTTCAAGTTGCGCTGCTGATAGGGGTCGGCATAGGCGGCAAGCCAGAGGTGGTTGTTGGTATCGGCATTGAGGCTGGCCAGCTGGTAGATCACGGCGGCGCTGGCGCCGGTGCGCACGTTGCGGGCAAATTGCAGGGCATTGTTGCTGTGCATGCGCACGCAGCCGTGGCTGCGGATGCCGGGTACGCTGGCGGGGGCGTTGGTGCCGTGGATGCCCAAGCCTAAGCGCGGCGGGCCCAAGCGCACGAATACCGGGCCCAGCGGGTTGCTCGGGCCGGGCGGAATGCTGCTGATTTCAGGCAGGCCGGCGGCGGCGCGCTCGCGGCGGATACTGGCGGGGATCGACCAAGTGGGATTGTAGGCTTTGGAACCGATGTGGTAGTTGCCCAGCGGGGTGCGGGTGCGGTTTTTGCCCACCGCCACGGGATAAACGTTTTTCAGTTGGCCGTTTTCATACAGGAAAAGGCGCATCTGCGGGATGTTGATAACGACATGCTGACCTGCGGCCACGGGTGAGAAATCGGGCAGCGGGGTGTTGTTGGCGGCGGCAGTGCCGGCGGCGGCCAGAAGGCAAAGTAATGCGAGTTTCTTCATAGTAATGGTTGGGAAAAATAGGTTTGCGTGTTGTAAAGACAATAAATGGTGGCATGATACCCGAAACTGCTGCCGACCGATGCAGCAGGCTACCTGAAAGCGGTAAAACGTGTTTTAATGCCACACAATTATTCCGATTGCGCCGCATACCGTATGTGCGGCCGGCTCGGTTTAATTTGTTTAAATGCAATAAAATCATAAGCTAGCAATCATTTCAGGCTACCTGAAAGCACCGGTGCCTGACAAAGCCCAACTAGCTTCCCTGCTTTTCTGTTTACCCACCTCATGGAGCAGCTATGCAACGCCACATCATCCAATCCTTGTTGGACACCGATCTCTATAAATTCACCATGCTGCAAGTGGTATTGCACCAATTCCCACAGGCGCACGGCGTGTATGAATTCCGCTGCCGCAACCTAGACGAATGCGTGTATCCGCTGGTGGAGATCCGCAGCGAGCTGGAAGCCGAGCTCGATGCTCTGTGTACTCTGCGTTTCACTCCCGATGAGCTCAACTATCTGCGTAGTCTGCGCTTTATTAAAAGCGATTTTGTGGATTATTTGGAGCTGTTCCAGCTCAAACGCCGCTTCATCCAAGTAACCGTGGACGAGCAAAACCGGCTCTGCATCCGCGTGGAAGGGCCGATTATCCAAGCTATGTTCTTCGAGATTTTCGTGTTGGCGATTGTGAACGAGCTCTACTTCCGCCGCCTCGAAACCCCCGAAGTGCTGGCCGAGGGCGAGCGCAGATTGCAGGCCAAGGCCGACCTGCTGCGCAGCTATGCCGCCGCCCAAGAGCCCGGAGACCCGCCCTTCCTCGTATCCGATTTCGGCACACGCCGCCGCTACAACCTCGCCTGGCAGGAGCACGTTGTCCGCACGCTCAACCAAGCCGCGCCCGACTGCCTGCGCGGCACCAGCAACGTTTATCTGGCCAAAAAACTCGGCCTTATCCCCATCGGCACCGTGGCGCACGAATTCATGCAGGCCTTCCAAGCCTTAGACGTGCGCCTGCGCGATTTCCAAAAAGCCGCGCTGGAAAGCTGGGTACGCGAATACCGCGGCGACCTCGGCATCGCCCTCACCGACGTGGTGGGCATGGATGCCTTCCTGCGCGATTTCGACCTTTATTTCGCCAAACTCTTCGACGGCCTGCGACACGACAGCGGCGATCCCTATGTGTGGGGCGAAAAAGCCTATGCCCACTACCAAAAGCTCAAAATCGACAGCCGCACCAAAATGCTCACCTTCTCCGATGGCCTCGATTTGGAAAAAGCTTGGGCACTGCACCAATACTTCAAAGACCGCTTCAAAACCAGCTTCGGCATCGGCACCAACCTGACTAACGACATGGGGCACAAACCGTTGAACATCGTGCTCAAATTGGTGGAATGCAACGGCCAATCCGTGGCCAAGCTCTCCGACAGCCCCGGCAAAACCATGAGCGACAACAACACTTTCCTTGCCTACTTGCGCCAAGTGTTTCAAATAGACGAAACGCCCAAGTAGGGTTTGACTTGGCTGATTATGTTTTCAGGTAGCCTTTCCGCTGTGGAAGGCTACCTGAAAAATTGTTGGGTTGAGGCTCAGGCCGTGGAGGCTCCACTAATCTGCTGTTTCTCTTGTTGGAGGCAAACCTGCTATTTGCTTCGTTCAAAAGCGTTTTCAGGTAGCCTTGGGTTCAATCCTTAAAAGGCTACCTGAAAACTAGCTTGCCCAATCTTTTGGTGTGGCTCCCAAGTTGAAGGCAGTTAGCACAAACTTGTTGGCATCACAGTTGTTTGGGATGTTCTGGTTTTCAAAATAAAGCTCTACGCCGCTTGTCAGCAACAAGCGCGTGTTGAGGGCAAAAGTTTTCTTTCTGAAATCGATGCCGTGGAAATTGAGTTTTTTGATAACGAAGGCAAGGCGCAGCTTTTTCGGGTGCTTGAAAATCCAAGGTTGCATGGCGATGTGGCTACCTGCATCCAGCTTGCCCAAAGGAAAACCGTCTGCATAAATATTGGTCAGTTCATCCCCCCGGAAGATCAAATCAATCGAGCCGTAACGCCAAATCACGCATTCGGCACCCGGCTCTTCGGGATAGACAGAGTCGGGAGGCGGGAAATAGGCAGCTAAGTGGGCTTTGGTTTGCCCCAGTTTCAGGCCGCCGAATTCGCCGCTGCGGCAGAAGTTGAGCATATTGATGGTGGGGATGGGCATGGTTTTATCCTCAACCGATGGGGTAGATTGGCTTTCAGGTAGCCTGTGGAAGGCTACCTGAAACATATAGCATGCTGTTTTGTCTTTGTTTTTATTCAATCCTAGAGTTGGATTAAAGATGATTTGTGTAGCGGCAGCAAAGCTGCTTCACGCCGTGGTGTTGCTGACTTCGTCACCCAGCAGTTCCTTCAGTCCGGCTTCATCCAGCACTTGCAGGCCGTTGGTGGCGGCGAAATCCATTAGGAATTGGAACATTGGTGGATTGATGGTTTCCAGCCGTTTGCCCACGGTTACGCTGCGCACTTTGCCGATGAGCAGCGGGCGTACCCATTCGTGGTAGCAGAGGCGGTGTTCTTTGCCAAAAGAGGAGAGCAGGCCGCAGAGCCGCTCGGCCCAATCGCTGGGGCGGAAGGGTTTGCCGTCGGCGGTAGCGCCGTAAATCACTATTTCGTCCGGATTTGGGGTGAACATTTCCGATGGTCCTTCTACAGATTGTTAATGAATTATAGCTGGATGCATGGTTTTGTTAAACCATTGTTGCGCGGCCGGCATTGTTGTTCGGGCAGCCTGAGGCTACCTGAAAAATATAAATTTCTGTAAAATAACATTTTATGATTTAAATCAACCCATTTATTTTTAAGGAAAACCATGCTCCAAGCCCTCGAACTTTCCCAAGCCACCCGTTTAATCAACCACGGCCCCGTGGTGATGGTGTCCGCCAAGGCCGGCGGCGTGGAAAACGTGATGTCTGCCGCCTGGGCGTGTGCGCTGGATTATGCCCCCGCGCGCGTAACGGTGGTGCTGGATAAAGGCGCGTTCACGCGCGGCTTATTGGAGCAGAGCGGCTGGTTTGCGCTGCAAGTACCGCTGGCCGTGCAGGCTGAAACCGTACTGGCAGTGGGTAGCCAGAGCCGCAAAAATAATCCGGTCAAGCTGGCTGACTGTGGAGTGGAACTGTTTTATCAAGCAGGCTTCGATGTGCCGCTGGTGCAAGGTTGCGGCGCCTACCTTATCTGCCGCCTGCTGCCCGAGCCGCACAATCAGCAAACTTATGATTTGTTTATCGGCGAAGTGGCCGCCGTGTGGGCGGACGACCGTGTGTATGCCGATGGCCGCTGGCTGTTCGACAGCGTGCCGGACGAATTGAAAACGCTGCATTATGTGGGCAACGGCCTGTTTTACCGCACGGGCAAGGGTTTGAAGGTGGGGTAGGGTGTTTCGACTTTAATGGCAATTTGTGTTTGAACTTCGATGAAGTTTCGCTTTCAGGTAGCCTTTAGGTCTGACTGAGGCTACCTGAAAAATTGTCTGTTCCATTTCGTATTCGCCGCCTGCTGCCCCTGCCGCAGGCTTTGTTTTATAATCGCTTCCTTTTCCACCCCTTCGGACTTCTATTATGAAATGGCTGAGCCGCCTGGCCGTCATCCTCAAAACCGTATACCGCTTCGGGCTGGCCGACCTTTTGGCTGCGCGTGGCAAAACCCCTTGGTTTGTCAAACTTTTGCCGCGCCCAGGCAAAATGCGCGATACGCCGCTGCCGGTGCGCCTGCGTCTGGCTTTGGAGAGCCTGGGGCCGATTTTCGTGAAGCTCGGGCAGGTGCTTTCCACCCGGCCGGATTTGCTGCCGGCAGCCTATGCGCTGGAATTGAGCCGCCTGCAAGACAAAGTGCCGCCGTTTGATGCGGATTTGGCGCGGCGGCAGATTGAAGCGTCGTTCGGGCGGCCGGTGGAAGAAATCTATGCGGAGTTTGAAGCCGAGCCGGTGGCGGCGGCTTCGGTGGCGCAGGTGCACCGTGCGCGGCTGTTTGGCGGCGAGGCGGTGGCCGTGAAAGTGTTGCGGCCGAATCTGGAGCCGGTGATCGAGCAGGATTTGGCCCTGATGCGCACCGCCGCGCGGCTGATTGAAAAGCTGCTGCCCGACGGCAAACGCCTGCGCCCGCGCGAAGTGGTGGCCGAGTTCGACAAATATCTGCACGACGAGCTTGATTTGCTGCGCGAAGCAGCCAATGCCAGCCAAATCGGGCGCAATTTCAGCGGCAGCACCATGCTGCGCGTGCCGAAGGTGTATTACGATTATTGCAGCGAAAGCGTGATGACCATGCAGTGGATGGACGGCACGCCGATTGCCGAAGTGGCCGAGCTGCAGCGGCGCGGCGTGGATTTGAAACGGTTGGCGCGCTACGGCGTGGAAATCTTCTTCACCCAAGTGTTCAAACACGGCTTTTTCCACGCCGATATGCACCCGGGCAATATACTGGTGGACGACGAAGGCCGCTATATCGCGCTGGATTTCGGCATTGTGGGCAGCCTCACGGACTACGACAAACGCTACCTCGCCATCAATTTCCTCGCCTTCTTCAACCGCGACTATCACCGCGTGGCCACGGCGCATATTGAAAGCGGCTGGGTGCCGGCAGATACGCGGCCGGAAGAGTTGGAAGCTGCCGTGCGCGCCGTGTGCGAGCCGTTTTTCAACAAGCCGTTGGCCGAAATCTCCTTCGGCCTCGTGCTGATGCGCCTGTTTGAAACCAGCCGCCGCTTTAACGTGCAAATTCAGCCGCAGCTGGTGTTGCTGCAAAAAACCCTGCTCAACATCGAAGGATTGGGTCGCCAGCTGGATCCGCAGCTGGATTTATGGGAAACGGCCAAGCCGTTTTTGGTGAGTTGGATGAACGAACAGGTTGGCGTGAAAGCCTTGTGGCGCAATCTGAAGCAGGAAGCCCCCGACTGGGCGGAAATCCTGCCCGCCCTGCCGCGCAAACTGAATATGCTAGTGGATGAAGCCCGCCAACAGGAAATGCGCGATGCCTACCTGCACCTGGTGCGCACCCAGCAGCGGCAGAATATGTGGCTCGCACTGATTGCGCTGATGCTGTTACTGATGGCGCTGTTGGATTAACTGGCGGCAGGATGAAAGTTGTCTTGGCGTAGCAAGAAATGCTCGTGTTAAAGGCTACCTGAAAAGTTTCAGGTAGCCTTTTTTCATCCGAACCGGCCAAACTCTTCCATCTGCATGGAGTGCCGGTGTTTGGCAGCAGAAAAAGTAAAGCGTGCGTGCCGCCTCAACCCCAAAATGCCGCTTCAAATCCTACCGCACATTCCGGCGGTAATTCGTGGAGCAGCAAATCGTGCAGGGCTGTAAGCAAATCTTCGGGTTTGCCGCCTTCTGCTTCATCATAAAACAGCCCGCCGGCGGCCTGCCATTCTTGTTCGAAGCGGTGTATGGCCAACAGTGTGTGCATTAAGGCTGCCACCGACGGCGCAATCAGGCGGCGGTTTGCTACGGTGCCGTAGCCGGTCATCAGCCAATAAACGGGGCTGCCGGGCGCGGCGGTGTCGGCGAATAGGATTGAGTCGTCAAACATATTGCCAAATACCGCCCATTCCTCGCACCAGCCGTCGGTTGGCAAATATTGTTTCGCCTTGTTGTTCCAGCCGAACGCCCAATCGTTCCAAATCTCGGGCAAGCCCGCATAAGGCAGCCATTGCAGGAATAAGGTTTGCATTTCCAGCCAGTAGTCGGCACCCGGATTTTCGCCCTGCCATGTGCCATCCATATGGCGGTAGAAATCTGCCAGCTTGCCTAAATGCAGGTGGCGGTGGTTGGCCAAGGTGGGCAGGTTTTGCGGTTCTGGTGTGTAAGGCAAGCCGAAGGTTTGGGCGAAAGTGCGGATGAGGTCGGCGTTAGGCATAGGGTTTTGTTTCTGTGTTGGCGGTTTTCCCTGGTATTGATATTTTCAGGTAGCCTTTCTGTTGCTACGGACGGGTTTTACATCCGTGGTGCAGGCTACCTGAAAACGCTATTCGGCTGCTCGGGGATTGAGTTCGGCCAGTTTGTGCTCCACCCAGATGCGGGCGGCATCGGGAGTGTCTGGCATGGGTTCGGCTTCGCTGAAGTGGGACACGGCGGGCAGGGGGCGCAGGAGGGTGTCGATATCTTGCGGGCTTAAAAAGCGGCCGTGCAGATCGAAGCCGACGTTGAGGGCGCGGCCGTGGAGGGGGGCGAGGCGGTCGTGCAGGTGGCCGTAGAGGTGATACCAGCCTTTGTGGCAGCCGTCCCATTCGTTGATGGGGTAGTGGAATAAAATCAGGGTGTTGTTGATTTCGGGCAGCTTGAGTTTGAGATAGGGCTGGGCGGAGGTGAGCAGGGGGTGGCCGTCGGCTTTGGTGGTTTGAAAGAATCGGCTGATGTGGCGTTGGATGAGGTCGTCGTGGTTGCCGAAAATCAGGTGGTGGCGGCCGTTGAGGCGGGAAAGCAGGTGGGTGATGTGTTTGAGGTCGTGGGAAAAGCTGAGGTCGCCCAAGTTGTACACTTCATCTTCGGGGGAGACGGTGCGGTTCCACATGGCCACAAGGTGTTCGTCCATTTCTTCAACGCTGGCGAAGCGGCGGAACTGGGGGCAGAATTTGGCAATGTTTTTGTGGGAGAAGTGGAGGTCGGAGGTAAAGAAGATTTTGCTCATATTGGTATGAAGTTCAAGGCTATCGCTAATACTTCACTTTCCTACTGCGTTGGCTCGCCGTCTGGTATGAAAAAAGCATTATTTCAGCGATATCTGAAAGCGGGGGCTCAATGCAGTTGAAGTGAAGTATCGGCAAGTTTAAATAGTGGTTCAGCCAAAGAGTCGACGCTGCCAATCTTCGCATTCGCCGGTGTCGAGGCGGCGTTGGAACATATGCTGCCAGGAAGGGGGCAGGGGCAGTTGCAGCACTTCGCGCATGGCTTGTGGCTGGCAGTTTCGGCTGTCGATGAGCTCGAGGATGCGGCTGAGCGGCCATTCGGCATAGGGGCGGGCGAGGAGGTGCACGCTGTCGCCCGCTTGGATGTAGCCGCTTTGTAATACGCGCAAATACCAGCCGCAGCGCAGATTGTGCTGTACTTGGGCGGCGATGTCGGGCACACCGAAGCGTTCGTTGAGTTTCCAGCAGGGCTGGCGGCCTTGGCTGATTTCAAAACGGGCACTGCCGATTTGCCATTGGTCGCCGAGGCAGACTTGCCATTCATCTGTGCCTTCGATGCAGAGGTTTTCACCAAAGCCGCCGGCGCGGAAGTGCGGATTGCCGGGGAATTGGGCTTGCCAGTGTTCGTAGTGGTGTTGGGCGTAGCAATGCAGGGCTTTGTCGGCACCGCCGTGGTAGCGCGGGTCGCCCACGCCGTCGCCTACTAGGCCGGTGGGAGTGGCCTCGATGGGGCCGGCTACGGGCTGTTTGTCGATGCCGCTGATTTGGCCGCGGGCAAAGGGTTTGGGCTGGGCAATGCGGATTTCGCTGACGGTAGCGATGGTTTGAGGCATGATGGTTTCCTGCACAGATGGGCTGTGGCTGATTATAGCGGATGCGCTGGGTTTCTGCTTTACAGGCTGGCTGAAAACGAGCTCGTGAGTTTCCGCGAAGCTAAAGTTTCAGGTAGCCTTCCAGCTGGCAGCTTGAACCAAGGCAAATAAAAAACAGGCAAGCCTGAGGCGTGCCTGTTTGCAAGTTGGGCGGTTAATCTCGGAAGATTTGTTGGTTGCCCACGAATACATTGCTGCTGTATTGGCAGCCGGAGGCGGTTTTGCAGCCGGGGATGGTTACGCTTAAGGTGTAGCGGCCGGTGCGGGTGGGGCGCAGGCCGAACATGGGCGCGTCGTCTTCTTCAGTATCGGCTTTGACTACGCTGCCATCGGCTGATTTGAGGGTTAGGTCGATGTTGTTGCAGTCGTGATCGCAGGCGGCGAAGAAGGTGTAGTATTTGCCGGCGGTGAGTTGAACCTGGTGGTTTTTGGTTTCGCCCACTTTGGCGCTGCCTTGGAACAGCTCTGCTTGGCGGGCGCCCGGGTCTTTTTCCTGCATAAGTTGTTTGTAAACCTGCTGGACTTCGGGCAGCCATGAGCTCCTGGGCTCGGCTAGGGCGGCGGGGGCGGCAATCAGAGCGGCTAGGCCCAAGACGGCAAATTGTTTCATGTTTTTTCCTTTTGATTGGTTAGGTGAGTGTGCGCATTATAATGTAAGCTTAGGGAACACTGTAATTTTTTATTCTTTTAAAATCATTCTATTATTTATATATTGGGTGTTTTGTGGGGTACGGATGCAGTAAGGCTGCCTGAAAGTTTCAGGTAGCCTTTATCAGATGGTTCCAGGCAATAAAAACAGGCAAGCCTGCGGCCTGCCTGTTTGCATGATTTAGCGTGATTAGTCGGCGAAAATATCTCGGTTGCCAACGAATACTTGACCGCTGTATTTGCAGCCGCTGTCGGTATGGCAGCCGGGGATGGCTACGCTCAGGGTGTAGCGGCCGGTGCGATTGGCACGCCAGCTGAACATGGGGGCGTCGTCATCTTCGGTGTCGGCTTTAATTACGTTGCCATCGGCTGACTTGAGGGTCAGGTCGATGTTGTTGCAGTCACGGTCGCAGTCGGCGAAGAAGGTGTAGTATTTACCGGCAATGAGCTGAACCTGGTGGTTTTTGGTCTCGCTCACTTTAGCCGCGCCTTGGAATAGGTCGGCTTGGCGGGCGCTCTCGTCTTTAGAGCGAACAGCTTGTCTGTTGAATTGCTGGGCTTCGGGCAGCCATGAGCCATTAGGTGCAGCCAGGGCGGCAGGAGCGGCAATCAGGGCAACCAGGCCTAAAACGGCAAATTTTTTCATATGTCTTCCTTTTGATTGGTTAAGTGAAAGAGTGTGCGCATTATAATGTAAATTAGAGAAATACTCTACTTTTATATTCTTTTAAAATCATTGGATTATGGTTGAATGCCAGTGTTTTTGGCTGAGTAAGGAAGGCAAAAGGCTACCTGAAATCTTCAGGTAGCCTTCTTTAAGAGCGCTAGAGTTTAGTGATCAAACACGGGTTTGGTGCCCATGAATACTTGGTTGCTGTATTCGCATTGTTCGGTGTCACATTTCGGCATGGTAACAGTGAGAGTGTAGCTGCCGGTGCGGTTGGCACGCCAGCCGAATATCGGAGAATCGTCGTCGTCGTTATCTTCTTTAATTACGCGGCCATCGGCTGCTTTGAGGGTCAGGTCGATATCGCTGCAAGAGTAGTCGCAATCGGCGAAGAAGCTGTAGTATTTGCCGGCGGTGAGCTGTACTTGGTGGCTGCGATTTTGCTCTTTGGCAGCACGGCCGTTAAACAGATGAACTTGGCGGGCTTGGGGGTCTTTTCTACGCACGATATCACGGTTTATTTTTTGAGCTTCAGGCAGCCATGGGCCGTTTTCAAAGGCTTGGATACTGTAGGCACAGCCAGAGGAGGCTTCGCACTTGGTCATATTGGCGGTAAGGGTGTAGGTACCGCTGGTTGCAATAGCGCTGTTGATGACGGGATTGTCGTCGTCGTCGTCATCTTCTTTGATGGTTTTGCCGTTGCTATCGGTCAGCTTGAGGTCGATGTCGGAGCATTGGCGGTCGCAGTCGGCAAAGAATACGTAGGATTTGCCGGCTTGGAGCTGAATGGTATGGTTTTGGCTGCGGTTTTGTGCCAGATTGCCGTTGAACAGCTGGAGTTCTCGTGCATCGCTACTCCGTTGACGCACGATTTCGCGGTTGATTCTTTGTGCTTCGGGCAGCCAGTCATCAGCCTGCGCAGGTGCGGCGAAGGCAGGGGCAGCAGCCATCAGAGCGGCGATGGCGGCGAGAGTAAATTTCTGCATGGAATGCTCCTTTTGGTTAAAAAAGTAATAAAAGGGAAACAACGGTCAGATTATAGCCAATGTGCTGCAGTTTAACTAATCTTTTCTTATGTTAGGGTCTGTTGATAACTGCCGGTTTCCGCGTTTTTCACCCCAAAGGCGGCATCTTCCGCGTTGGAAATCCTCGCAAGGTGTCTAACCTTGCTGCGGTTTCCGCCTTGAATCTGCCGCCTTTGCGGCAAAAATCCACTTGGAATAGTAGCGGTCAACGACCTCAATCAGACTATCTGAAAAACCATTTTCAGGTAGCCTGATTGGGGTTTAGCGTGCCGGATTGGCTGGTTCGGCTTGCAGGAGGACATGCTGCCTGCGGTCGAGCAGTTCCAGCTTATTGCCGTTGATGCGGTAGGCGGTGGTGCGGGCAAAGGCGGCTGAGAGCCGTTCTTCCTGCGCCTGAACGTTCGGCGGGCAGAGCATCAGCGTGGTGGCGAGCTCGCCGATTTGTAGGTTTCGGCCTTGGTGGCTGAAGTGGCCGGATAGGGAATTACAGCCGAACGAGGCGTTCACGCGATTGTTGGCGTTGAACGCCAACGACCCATTGGCGGCGTGGCGGCCGATGCGGGTGATGCGCCAGCCGTGGCGGGAGAGTTCGGTTGCGGTTGCATTGGGCGCTGTGGCAACAGGCTGCGCCACGGGAGCAGGCTGCTCAGGGGCGGCGGGTGGCGGCGGGGCGCTGTCGGCCGGATTGGGACGGGCGGCACAGGCGGCGAGTAGAAAGGCAGTGAGATAAATCGGTTTCATTGCATGGGCTCCTATCTGGTTGAAAACCATTTAATACAATGCTTTGTATTGTACACCAGGGGATGCGGCCGGGGTGTTGATATAAGGCAATGCGGGAGGATTTTGTTTGGAAGAGGGCAAACGGTATGGTAAGGGCTACCTGAAAACTATAGTATAGTTGCCCAAAATCAGGATTGGTTCATCCAGTTGTATCTCCTGTAGTTTGCTACCTTGCCTCATTATCTGTTTGGAAGAATTTGAATACTCCAACAAACCCACTAAGGATACACCATGTCAGTCGGACACTACGAAAATTTCCCCGTCGGCTCGCTGGTTTTGCCGCGCCGTTTGCGCCGACCGGTGCACGCCATCTATGCGTTCGCCCGCACTGCCGACGATATAGCCGACGAAGGCGATTTGCCCAACGAAGAGCGCCTGCGCCAGCTCGATAATCTGCGCACCGAGCTCGACCGCCTTGCCGCCGGTCAAACCCCGCACAGCGAATTGATGCAGCGGCTCGAGCGCGAAGCCGTGCGGCCGTTTAATCTTCCGTTCGAGCCCTTCTACCACTTGCTTTCTGCCTTCAGCCAAGACGTGGTGAAAACCCGCTATCAGCACTTCGGCGAGCTGGTGGATTACGCCCGCCGCAGCGCCAATCCGATCGGCAGATTGCTGCTGCACCTCTACGGCCATACCGACCCGCTCAGCCTCGCCCAAAGCGACGGCATCTGCACCGCTCTGCAACTCATCAACTTCTGGCAAGACGTGGCCGTGGATTGGCAAAAAGGCCGTGTTTACCTGCCGCAAGACGACCTGGAAAAATTCGGCGTGAGCGAAGCGCAAATCGCCGAAGGCCGCGCCGATGCCGCCTTCCAACGCCTGATGGCGCACCAATGCCAGCGCGCCCACAAAATGCTCAAAGCCGGCTCCCCGCTGGGCAAAACTTTGCATGGCCGCATCGGCTTCGAGCTGCGCCTGATTATCCTCGGCGGGCAAAGCATCCTGCGCAAGCTGGAGGAAAACCGCTACAACGTCTTCACCCACCGCCCCGTGCTCGGCGCGAAAGATTGGTGGCTGATGCTGAAACGGGCTTGGCTCAAGAAGTGAGTGGCAGTATTCAGCCCAGCCCAAAGGCTACCTGAAAACAAGCTCGCGAGTTTCTGCGAAGCTAAAATTTTCAGGTAGCCTTTTTGTTACGCGGCAATATTGTTAACTTCAAGGATACTCAATCAGCGCATAGGCCGAATGGTTGTGGATGCTTTCGAAGTTTTCGCTTTCCACGCTGAAGCGGTCGATGCGCGGGTCGTTTTTCAGCGCCACGGCGATATCGCGCACCATGTCTTCCACGAATTTGGGGTTTTCGTAGGCGTGTTCGGTAACGTATTTTTCGTCGGGGCGTTTAAGCAGGCCATAGAGCTGGCAAGAAGCTTTGTTTTCCACCAAATCGATGATTTCTTCAATGGAAACTTCCTGTTTGTGGCAGGTGAGGGTAACGGTAACGTGCGAGCGCTGGTTGTGCGCGCCGTATTGCGAAATTTCCTTGGAGCAGGGGCAGAGGCTAGTAACCGGAACCAATACTTTGATTTGGTGGCTGTATTCTCCGCTGGCCGACACTTCGCCCTGCCAGGTGACGGCGTAGTCGAGAAACGAGGTAATACCGCTCACGGGGGCGGCTTTTTTGCGGAAGAAGGGGAAGCTGATATGGATGCGGCCGGCTTGGGCATCGAGCCGCTCGAGCATATCGAGCGTGAGCTGATGCAGGCTGGTGAAATCGAGCACCAGGTGCTGCCGCTCTTCCATCAGCGCCACAAAGCGCGACATATGCGTGCCTTTTTGCGAGGCGGGCAGGGCAACAGTCATGCCGATGCGGGCGATAGTGTGTTGCACGCCTTCTGCGCTCTGGATTTGCAGCGGGAAGTGCAGGTCTTTGATGCCCACTTGGTTGATGGACATATTGCGTTGGTCGGGGCTGCTTTGCACGTCGGCAATGGCATTCATCCGTGGTTTCCTTATCGGGTGTGTGTGGCGGTGGATTAAGGGGGCGAAGTATAGCCCTGCCGCTGCCGCGGGGCAATTGTTGGCGCGAGTTTATAGCGCAGATTTATGGCCGCGATTTTGCTGCCCGCCCCAGCGGCGGGTGTTGCTTGCGCTTTTGGTTTATCATATTGCTTTATCTGCATACTGCCGAGAACATCCTCTTTGCAGCCAGAAACCCCAAACACCCACACATAAGGAAGCTATCATGCCGCAACCGCAACTGACTAAACTACACCGTTCCCGCCAACACCGCATACTGGCCGGCGTGATGGGCGGCATTGCCGAATATTTCGGCTGGTCGCCCACAACGACGCGCATCCTGTTCGTCATCATTTCCTGTTGCAGCGTGGCCGTGCCGGGTATTCTGGTTTACCTCATCCTGTGGATTCTCATGCCCAACGCCACGCCCGATTCCTATCTCTGACGCGTTTCAGGCAGCCTGCACCCTTGTAAGGAAATTCCGATGAAACACGCCGCTCTGATTTTAACTGCAAGCCTGCTGCTCGCCGCCTGCCAAAGCACCGGTACGGTGGCCGAACAGCAAAACGCCGTTTTCCATCCCTTAACCCAAGGCGAAAACAGCCACGAAGAATTCGCACGGCACTGCGCCGCCGAACAAGGCACATTGGGCGTGGTGCAGGCTGCCGACAACCGAAATGCCTACACGCTGGTCTGCCGCAGTGCCGACGGAACGCTGGCCTATGGCTATGGCATCGGACGCAGATGATTCAGGTAGCCTGAACCCCCGCCAACCGACAACCCCCACAAGGACACCCCCATGAACATCCTCTTCATCGCCGACCCGCTTTCCACCTTCAAAACCTACAAAGACACCACCTACGCCATGATGCGCGAAGCCGCCAAGCGCGGGCACAAATTGCACCACACCCTGGCCGGTGAACTCTCCGTGCAAAACGGCAAAGTAGCGGCCCAAGCCGCGCCGTTCCAATTCACCGGCGCAAAAGACGACCACGACCACGAATGGTTCAAACCGCAGGACAAAGTGCAGGCTGCCTTAAGCGAGTTCGACGCTGTGATTATGCGCACCGACCCCCCGTTCGATATGCAATATCTCTACAGCACCCAACTGCTCACCCTCGCCGAACAGCAAGGCGCAAAAGTGTTCAACAGCGGGCAGGCCATGCGCGATTTCAACGAAAAACTCGCCATTTTGAATTTCGCCCGATTCACCGCGCCCACCCTCGTTTCCACCCGCGCCGCCGACGTGCGCGCCTTTTTGGCCGAACACGGCGACATCATCGTCAAACCGCTCGACGGCATGGGCGGTATGGGCATTTTCCGCCTCACCGAGCGCGACCCGAACATCGGCAGCATCCTCGAAACCCTGATGCGGCTGGATACCCGCACCATCATGGCGCAGCGCTACATCCCCGAAATCGTGCACGGCGACAAACGCATCCTCGTGATTGACGGCGAAGTCGTGCCCTTTGCCCTTGCCCGCATTCCGCAGCAGGGCGAAACACGCGGCAATCTGGCCGCAGGCGGGCGCGGCGTGGCGCAGGAATTGAGCGAGCGCGACCGCGAAATCGCCGAAACCCTCGCCCCAGAGCTGAAAGGGCGCGGCATCCTGCTCGCCGGTTTGGACGTGATTGGTAGCCATCTGACCGAAGTGAACGTCACCAGCCCCACCGGTTTCCAAGAAATCACCAAGCAAAAAGGCTTCGATGTAGCCGCCAAATTCATCGACGCGGTGGAACGCAACGCAGCATAGTTTTCAGGTAGCCTTAGCTGGTTTGGCTGAAGGCTACCTGAAAAACCACAACCTATCCCCACACACCCACACAAGGAATCACCACGATGAAACCCGGCAAACGCGACCTCGCGCGCCTGATCGCCGCCGCCCAATATTCCCGCGACGGCCTCGCCGCCGCCTACCGCAACGAAGCCGCCTTCCGCCAGCTGGTGTGGCTGCACGCCGTGCTGCTGCCCTTGGCATTCTGCTTCGATTTCGATACGCCCGTGCGCATGCTGCTGGTGGGCGCATCGCTGCTCTCTCTGATTGTGGAGCTGTTCAACACCGCCATCGAAGCCGTGGTGGACAGGATTTCCGAAGAGTTGCACCCGCTCTCCAAAATCGCCAAAGACGCCGGCTCCGCCGCGCAGCTGGTGGCGCTGTTGCTCGTTGGCGTTTTTTGGCTGATGGCCTTAAACTCCCTGTAGTCCAACCCCGTTTGATAGAAAGGAAAGCATATGAAGCTTAAGCAAATCGTTATCCTCTCCGGCCTGCTTTTGGCCGCAACCGCCCAGGCAGAAGTGCGCGCCAGCCAGGCTTGGGCGCGGTTTACCGTGCCCGGCATGAATTCCGGCGGCGTGTTTATGCAGCTGGAAAACGGCAGCCCCGCCGACGCGCTGATTGGCGGCAGCAGCCCCGTGGCCGAAAGCGTGGAAATCCACGAACACGTGATGGCCGGCGGCAATATGCGCATGCAAGCCATGCCGCAAGGCCTGCCGCTGCCCGCCAACGAGCGTACCGAGCTCAAACCCGGCAGCTACCATGTGATGTTGATCGGCCTTAAACAGCCCCTCACCGCCGGCAGCCGCTTCCCGCTCACGCTGAAATTCCGCCACGCTCCCGAGCAAACCGTGCAAGTGGAAGTGAAAAGCCCGAGTGATGAAGTGGGCGGCGGGCATCACCACCATCATCATCACCATCACACGCACTAGCCGATAAGGTTTCAGGTAGCCTCTTGGCGGGTGGAGGCTACCTGAAAATAAACTTCTTAGATTTAAGAGTTAAGATGAAATTCTTTCAAATAATTTTAGCGCTGTTTATATCGTTGCTGGCGGGTGGGGTGGTATTCATAGTGCTCGGTTATGGGGCGTTTTTTTTAGGATTTGGCGTACTAGCAATCGGCGCTTTTGAACTGGTACATCCTTTAATGGCGATTCCTTTTATTGGCGGTTTTTATGTTTTTATCCGTGTATTCATGAGTATGATGAAAGATGAATCCGAACCAGAGGAGTTTGCACAACGCCGAACCAATATGCCGCCGCCCGAGCCGCCCGCCACCGGCCTTTACAATTTCCAAATGCTAAGCAGCAGCTACCACATGTTGCAATGGCTGGCAGACTCGCCTTACCAACACATTTGCCAAAATATCGAACAGCTGCTGCGCCAGCAAATGCCAGACAGCAGTCTGCTCGACATTGCCGCCACTTCCATGCCGCAATGGCAAACCGTGGAAGTGCGGGAAGAAGAAA